>JAFSQZ010000198.1 GCA_017446355.1 Neisseriaceae bacterium | reverse complement strand
CAAAATCACCCCATAAAAATTGGTTGAAGTAAATGTGAAAAGTGTCTGGATTGATCAACCATAAGGCTTGTAAGTAAGCAGCCATTAGTGGTGTGCTTAATAGTAAACTGCCTACCCAAAAGACGGTGATGCGTTTGCTTGCCCAAAGGGGGTGTTGCGCTAAAAGTGCTGCGCCCAATAATAATAACAGGGGTAATATTAAACCTGCTGCTTGCATCAGTAGCAATAAACCTAATACGTTTAATAATACAGCAAACACCAGCTGTTTTCGCGCCACAGAAAATGCCCACCATACCAAGCTTGCGCCTGCAAACAGTACGGAAAAATCGTTGATAAAGTGCGTAATGGGCAATAATCCCACAGAGCCGATTAAAATCAATACCGCGCTGCGTCCTTGATGTTTGGTGCCAAGCAAACGATAAGCCGCCATACCAGAAGCCAATAGTCCAATGCTGGTAAACACTACGCTTGTTATGCGTGCTGCTGCGTAGACATCTATTAACGGCGTGAAGTATTTTTGTAACAATGCTGCCAACCATACGTAAACAGGGGCAACATCAAATGCCGTGTTTTCAAACAACATTGGTAGATGACTGGGATTATTGGTAAATGTTTCAATGACTTGGTAAAGATTGGGTTCGCGTGGATTCCATAAATCGTGCGAAAACACGCCTGGCCATAGCCAAACAAATACCATCAGTAATAAAGCCCAAGGGTATTCGCGTGGTGTGTCAAAAGGATAAGCAGATTTTGGCGTATAAGTAAGCATAATAAACACTGTTCAGGCAGCCTGAACATCAACGATTGCTGCCTGAAACCATATCAAATAAAAATAAACGACAGTCTAACTTGCCATTGTATAAAGGTATTTTACGTTTGGGTTTTAAACGCATCAATTTTGGCATTTCTTTGTCGCCTGTAAACATTGCGGCACTCCAGCCTGCATAATATTGTTTTAACCAAGAGCCTAATTGTGGATAAAGCGCGTGCAAAGTTTGAATTTCTGCCAAACGCACGCCATAAGGTGGATTGGACAATATTAAACCCTGTTTGCCATTAGGACGCACATCTTGCGCATCTGCCACCGAAAAATCAATCCATTCAGACACTTCTGCCATTTGTGCATTTTGTTTCGCCAAACGAATCATTTCGGCATCATTATCTGAAGCACCAATGCTGCCTGAAACTTGATTTTGTATGTTTTTTCGTGCAGCGGCTTTAAGTTTTATCCACAAGGCTTTATCAAAATTTTTCAATAACTCAAAACCAAAATGGCGCATTAAACCCGTTGCGCGTTTGGTGGCAATCCAAGCCGCTTCAATGGCGATGGTGCCACTGCCACAAAATGGATCTTGCAAAGGCTGTGAACCATCGTAACCTGCCAGCAACAATAATCCAGCTGCCACATTTTCACGCAACGGTGCCGCGCCTGTTTGCAAACGATAACCGCGTTTAAACAAAGCTTCGCCGCTGGTGTCTATAAACAAGGATATTTTTTTACTGTCCAAAAACGCGTGCAAGCGCACATCAGGGCGAAGTTTATCTACGCTGGGACGTTCATTGAATTTTTCGTAAAACACATCGCACACCGCATCTTTAATTTTCAACGCCACAAAATTAAGGCTTTTCACCGCTGCGCGTTTGCTTTCCACTTTTACTTTAAATGTTTGCGACACATTAAACCAATCCGTCCAAGCCACTTTTTTCGCTGCCTGAAAAATATCTTCTTCACTGCGATAACGCGCTTGTGCTACGCGTAACAACACACGACTGGCAACACGCGAATACAAATTCACACGATAAATTTGTTCCAACGCACCCACGCACGCCACGCCACCGTCAGTGGCTTCTATTTGTTGACAATCTTGTTGTTGTAATTCTTCAATCAACACGCTTTCCAAACCGCGCGGACAAGTGATAAATAAATGATAAGTCATTGTGTTCAAACAACTTTAAAAAATATTCAATAGGATTGATGAAAAATATTTCAGGCAGCCAATAGGTTTAAGCCATACAAAAAACTTACCATCTGCGTCTGTGTACAGGAGCAGGCTGATAAATCACCGTAGGTGGCGGGGTTTCTTGCAAAATAACCGTTGTTCCTTCTGGTGCGTTAATGGTAACGGTTTTATGAACGGTGGTTTCTGTTTGTGTTGGCAAATGCAATTCAGCGTGGCGACCATAAGGCGTTTCGTGGTATGTACACGCGTTTAACGCCAATAATACCCCCAAAAAAACGAGAAATCTCATTGTCATGATGATCATCTCCATAGAAAAGCGCATTTTAACGCATTTCAGGCAGCCTGAAAGCGTGTTTTGCGTTACAATCGTTTCTTTATCACATCACATCATTTTCAGGCAGCCTGAAACGTTCCATCTCAATATGATGAACGCAGGTTCTCAATAATAATGGATTCAATAATATGATGAATGTTTACCTTGTTCGCCATGGCGAAACCGAATTCAATATTGCCAAACGTATTCAAGGCTGGAGCGATTCTCCGCTTACTGAAAAAGGAAAAGAAAAAGTGGCGCAAACAGGACAACTTTTTCAGGCAGCCCATATTCAATTTGACGCGGTTTTTTGCAGCACTTCTTTTCGTGCAGAACACACCACAAACATTATTCTAGATGCGGTTCAACAAAATCATTTAAACATTAATAAACTAGACGAATTGCGCGAATTTCACTTCGGACAATTTGAGGGCAAAGATGGTAACGACTTACACCGTTTATTAGCGAAACAAAACGGTTTTGGTGATGATGTTCACGCTTGGCTAAAAGCTTATCGTTATGGTAATCAACACTTGCTTGCGCAATCCATTCAATCGCTAGATGCCAGCGCGGAAAACGAGCAATTGTTCAATCAACGTCTACAACGAGCTTGGTACAAAATCATTGGGCAAGGGCTGCCTGAAAGCAATATTTTGGTGGTTTCACACGGTATGTCTATTGTTGCGATGCTCAAAGCCATAGATGCACAATCCACGATTTACAAAAGCCCCCCAAATGCCAGCGTTACCCACTTAACTTTTTCACCACAACAAGGTTTGCGTTTACAAAGTAAAGTTGGTGAAGCTTTATTAGATTAGACGCTTAAAAACTTCGTTTGTAGCTAAACATAATTTAACGCGGTTTTTCATAATGGTTAAGTAATTTAACGCAGGAATTCCTTACTATGCGCCCACTGCTTGATGCAGTTTCACAGACCAATCATTACGAGGACTTCAATATGAAAAAATTATCAGTTTTGGCTTTAACCACTATTGCCGTTTTAAGCACCAGTGCTGTTTTGGCTAAACCCAATAAAGATGAACATCAACCACCTTTTGCATTGAGCAAAGCCAAAATGGACAAACGTGTTAATCCTGAATTTAAAGGGTTGAACTTAACGGACGAACAAAAAGCCAAAATTCAACAAATTCAAGCCGATTCTCGTGCTGCTTTCAAGAAAAAACAAGAAAACAGAAAACAAGAAATGGCAGATTGGAAAAAACGCAACGAACAATATCGTGCCGAACAAGAAAAATTAGTAACCAGTAAAAACTTTGATGAACACGCTGCGCGTCAATTGATTGAAAAACGTCATCAAGAGCAAAATAAACTCAATCAAGACCGTGTTGAAGCTGAATTGCAACATATGAAAGATCGCCACGCGATGTTCCAAGTTTTAACCCCAGCACAACAAAAACAATTCTTGGAAAATAAACAAAAACGCCAAGAAAAATTCGCTAAAATGCAAAAAGAACGTCAAGAAAAACGTGCAAAAATGCAAAAAGAGCGTAAAAACAAAGATAAATAACCCATATATCCATCAACAGGCTGCCTGAAAAAGTAAAAACTTTCAGGCAGCCTGAAAGTTTAATAAGCCCTGCCTGAAAATAAAAAAACTGTCATGACGAGCATTAACGAAGTTAATGCGTGGTAATCTCCCAATTACGAAGAACGGACTTTGAATGGATAAATCGTAATGATGCAGATTAAATCAGGAGATTGCCACGCCGCGCATAGCACGGCTCGCAATGACGAGTATTTTTTGGTTCGCAGAAACTCGTTTTAGCTTCACTTCGTTCGCAGAAACTCGTTTTGATTTCATCAAAACTTCGTTTTAGCTTTACTTCGTTCGCAGAAACTCGTTTTGATTTTATCAAAACTTCGTTTTCAGGCAGCCTGAAATCTTTTTAAAACTCTTGTTTACCATTTGTTATGCTGACTTTGAGTAAAACGAAGGGAATAATCTTTATAAAGCAATCAGTCGGCATTCTTCTCCTTTATTTCATTCACAATAATGCGTTTTGCAAAAATTGTTCACAATTGATTAAGCAATCAATTGGCACTTATTTAAGACATTTTGGTTATTAAGTATGTAACCAATAAGTATTTTTCATTTTTTTTATTTCATCTAATAATTTCGCTCATCTTCTATTGATTAACTTTTCAGGCAGCCTGAAAAAACATAAAGGGTAGTCAAAATGGCGACATTAAATAACACGCAAAATAACACGCAGGCAAAAGTATTTATTCTGCACGAAAATCCAGAATGGATACCACCATTTGCGACAGCATTCAAAAAAGCAAATATTGATTTTCAAGAATGGGTTTTTTCCGATGAATCAGGTTACACGATTGATTTGGCATACGAACCACCACAAGGTGTATTCTGGTCAAGACTATCGGCTTCTTCGCATACTCGTGGTCATACTTATGCCAAAGAATATGCACGCGCGGTGTTGGCTTGGTTGGCGCAACACGGTCGGCGCGTGGTCAATGGTGAGAACGTTTTAGAGTTTGAAGTCAGTAAAGTGCGTCAGTATTTAGCACTTAAAGCGTATGGTTTCAAAACACCTTATACCACTGCTGTGTTTGGTAAAAAATCTTTGTTAGCAAGCGCAAAAAAATATACGACACCGTTTATCGTTAAACACAATCAAGGTGGCAAAGGATTGGGTGTTAAGCGTTTTGATGATTTTGCTGATTTTGAACGTTATGTTAATGGTGTTGATTTTGAAGAACCCATTGATGGTATCACATTGATTCAAGATTACATTCCGTCCAAAGAGCCGTTTATCACACGAGCCGAATTTATTGGTGGTAAGTTTCATTATGCTGTGCGTGTGGATACTTCTGCTGGCAGTTTTCAACTTTGTCCTGCTGATGCTTGTCGGATTGAAAGCCTGCCTGAATTGGCAGGTGGCACTTGCGATATTAATGGCACGCAAAACAATGCTTTTTCTTTGCGAACAGAAATAACTGCTGATACACCAATCATTCAGAAATTAGAAGCATTTTTGGCAGAACACCACATTGAAGTCGCTGGTGTGGAGTTTATTGAAACGCCGTCAGATGAAACAGTGATTTACGACATTAACACCAATACTAACTACAACGCTACTGTGGAACAGTCAGCAAGTCAGGCGGCAGCGGATAGAGTGGTTGAATTTTTAAGTGGATTGTAGGGTAGTAAGTTGTAGGGTGGGTAACTTTGTTGCTCACGCTGTTAATAATAGTTTCAGGCAGCCTGAAAAAACAACACCGTTAAGGTGGTTTTCCTAACCCACCAAAAACACCGCAACCCTGCCGTCATTGCGAGCGAAGCCGTAAGGCGTGGCGTGGCAATCTCCCTGCTACGGAGAACGGCAAGGAAAAAGGTTTTCAGGCAGCCTGAAAAGTTTAATTGAGCTAAACGATAAGGAGATTGCCACGCCTAAACTTCGTTTAGGCTCGCAATGACAGAAATTTTGAAAGTTTTCAGGCTGCCTGAAAGATATT
>JAFSQZ010000197.1 GCA_017446355.1 Neisseriaceae bacterium | reverse complement strand
GGTTTTTGCGAAAAATTTAAAAGATTTATTGCTGGCAGCACCTGCTGGACGTTTACCCACTTTGGGATTGGACCCTGGTTTTAGAACAGGCATTAAAACCTGCGTGGTGGACGATACAGGAAAATTGGTAGACACCGCTGTGGTTTACTTACATCAAGAAAACAACGCGTTGGCAATATTAAAAAATCTTGTTCAAAAACATAATGTTAAACTTATTTCCATCGGTAATGGCACCGCCAGTCGTGAAACCGACAAACTCGCTCATCAATTGATAAAAATGCTGCCTGAAATGGGTTTACAAAAAATCGTGGTCAGCGAAGCAGGCGCATCGGTTTATTCTGCGTCAGAACTGGCTGCCAAAGAATTTCCTGATTTAGATGTTAGCTTACGCGGCGCAGTATCCATTGCGCGACGTTTGCAAGATCCATTAGCAGAATTGGTCAAAATCGATCCAAAATCCATCGGCGTTGGACAATATCAACACGATGTTAATCAAACACAATTGGCAAAATCTTTGGACGCAGTGGTGGAAGATTGCGTCAATGCAGTTGGCGTTGATGTGAATACCGCGTCTGTGCCTTTGTTGGCAAGAATTTCTGGTTTAAATCAAACACTTGCAAAAAACATTGTGGCGTATCGCGATGAAAATGGCGCGTTTGTTAATCGTAAAACCTTATTAAAAGTGCCACGTTTGGGCGAAAAAACCTTTGAACAAGCAGCAGGATTTTTGCGCATTAACGGTGGTAGCGAGCCATTAGATGCCAGCGCGGTACACCCAGAAGCGTATTCAGTTGTGGAAAAAATGTTGGCAAAACAAGGAATTACTGCCAGTGAATTGATTGGTAACCACGAACGCGTGGCACAAATTAAAGCCAGCGATTTTATTGATGAACGTTTTGGTTTGCCAACGATTTTGGACATTTTATCTGAATTGGAAAAACCAGCACGCGATCCACGTGGCGAATTTAAAGTTGCCAATTTTGCTGAAAGTGTTAATGAAATCAGTGATTTAGAAATTGGTATGATTTTAGAAGGTGTCGTTTCTAATGTTGCCAATTTTGGTGCTTTTGTAGACATTGGCGTGCATCAAGATGGTTTGGTGCATATTTCCGAACTTGCCAATCAATACGTTGCCGACCCTCGCGATGTCGTGAAAGCAGGCGATGTGGTAAAAGTGAAAGTACTGGAAGTTGATGAAATGCGCAAGCGTATTTCGTTAAGTATGCGTTTAGACGATAAAAAAACAATGGAAAAAACAGAAAAACGCCCTTTCAGGCAGCCTGAAAACTTTAAATCATCACGTGAAAAAATACCCACTAATTCCGCAATGGCGGACGCTTTTGCTAAATTAAAACGTTGATTTTTTTCTGTGATGACCACAAAAATAAAATAGCGATTTTAAAAATTTTGCAAAAATCGTTACGCTCATCTGAATAAAAGCGAAGAATCTGATGGCTTAAACAGTTCAATATAAAGATTCTTCGCTTTTTGCAAACCTTGCTCACTTGCTAGTTGCTGGCTATTCACTTACAATCAACTGGTTGAATTCTTCCATCATTAAACAAGAGTATTAGAAGATGTTTGAACGCGATGAAATAGATGACATTAAAGCGCAAATGAAATTATTAAAATATGAATTGCGTGCTTTGCAATCTCGTTTATCGGTTTTGGAACAACAAAATTTGCGTCTATTTGATGAAAATCGCGCACTGCATAAATTAGCCACTTTCAGGCAGCCCGAAAATACTCAAACCATTG
>JAFSQZ010000023.1 GCA_017446355.1 Neisseriaceae bacterium | reverse complement strand
GATTGCCACGCCGTTTCACGGCTCGCAATGACGGGTAGTTTGGCGATTGCCACGCTTGGCACTGTAAGGCTTGCAATGACGGTTTTTTCAGGCTGCCTGAAATATTAAACTCATTGTTTGTATTCAGAATAACGAATGATAAATGAGGATTTTGCAAAAGGTTAGGAAAGACAATTTTCAATATACAATCAATAATTATTCTCATTTAATTATTAGGGTTATAACCCTAATAAGCTGTCTTCTTGACAAAGACAGCTTATTAAAGGAAACCTTGCAGACCTTTTTGTTTTGATGAGATGAGTCATCTTAACTTGTTGTTTTAAAAGTTGTTTATGTTTTAAGATGATGAGTAAGCACGAGATGGTTTTGTATGGTTTTCAGTTTTGTTGTAGTGTGTTTTTTAACCTAAATGAGGATAGATGATTATGAAAGCTCAAACTCTTTTTTTAGCTGTGATGGCTGCAATTTCTTTGGCTGCTTGTTCAAGCAGTGGTGGTGGTAGTGGTGTGAAAGCAAACGGAAATGGTACTTCTAACAATAAACCTATTGTTAAAGAAGATACTGCTGAATCGTTTGCTTTAAATCACCAAAAAACCACATTTAAACAAACTCTGAAAAATGGTGAGCCTGTTTCTATAAATGAAACACCAACATATAGTGCCAGCAATAATGATGGCGATAATTTTAAAACCATTCAAGTTGGTAAACAAACATTCACGATGAATTCAAACGAAAAATATATGGGTGATTTTGTTGGTGTAGATAATGACAGTGATGAATATAAAGTTGCCCCTGATACGGCTTATGCGAGATACGGATTTACCATTGACTATAAAACGGCTGATTGGACATTGTTCTATCAAGGTCAGCCAACTGATGTGGCAAAAATGCCAACTGCTGGTTCTGTTGTTTATGTAGGTCGTGCTTTTGCTCTTAATCCTAAAGAAATAAATAGAACCGATATGGAGAATGAAGGCTTTTATGGTGATTCCTTTATTGAAGCGAATTTTGACACCAAAAAAGTTAATGGTGGCGTGAGTTGGTGGAATAGGTATTTAGAGGGTGCTAAATTGCCTAATGATACGATTTTTAGTGAAGCCAATATTCGTGGTAATACTTTTAAAGGTGATGATGTTGAAGGTCGTTTCTATGGTCCTAACGCTGAAAATGTTGCTGGTGCGTTTGAAGATAAAAAACAAGGTTTACACGGCGTGTTTGGTGGTGTGAAACAATAATATTTTTATTATTGGATACATCTTTCAGGCTGCCTGAAAATATGCAGAAGCCATATTTCAGGCAGCCTGAAACTTTTGTAGAGATAAAGATGCTTTCTGAATTGATGGGCATTTTGTTTTTAAATAATAGGTTTTGCAAAGGTTTTTAACTGTGTTAATGCACGCAATAACGGTTTTTTCAGGCTGCCTGAAATGTTAAGTTTGTTTTTTGTGGTTAGGAGATTGCCACGCCGTTTCACGGCTCGCAATGACGGGTATTTTTAGAGATTGCCACGCTTGGCACTGTAAGGCTTGCAATGACGGTTTTTTCAGGCTGCCTGAAATGTTAAGTTTATTTTTTGTGGTTAGGCGATTGCCACGCCGTTTCACGGCTCGCAATGACGGGTATTTTTGGCGATTGCCACGCTTGACACTGTAAGGCTTGCAATGACGGTTTTTCTTTCAGGTTGCCTGAAATGTTAAGTTTGTTTTTTTGTGGTTAGGCGATTGCCACGCCGTTTCACGGCTCGCAATGACGGGTATTTTTAGAGATTGCTACACTTGGCACTGTAATGCTTGCAATGACGGTTTTTCTTTCAGGCTGCCTGAAATATTAGTTTGTTTTTTGTGGTTAGGCGATTGCCACGCCTTGCGTTGCAAGGCTTGCAATGACGGTAAAAAGTGTTTGGAGTTTTTTTGTATGAAAAAGCGTTTGTTTTGGGTATTGCCTTGTATGGTTTTGGTCAGTCATCAAAGTGTGGCGGAAAATTTTCCAGCAACTTTGCCTGACGAAACCAATCGTGATTTAACTTCACATTTGATTGAAGAAAGTCAATATACGCCCGCTGTTGCGGAAAATGCTGAAACGCAAAGCAATCATTCTATTTCTTTGGAAGACTTGGAAAAAGATTTTGCACTGTTTCATCAGGTGTTTAATCAAGCGGTTGAACAAAATTTGGAATTGACCGAAGCATTGTTGCCAAGCTATGAAAAAAATCCACAACACGACCCTTTGCTTGTTCTTTATGCTCAATCAAAAATTGCTTTGAAGCAAAATGATACTGGGGCGGCGGTTAACTATTTACGCCAAATTGTTGATGAAAAACCTGATTTAACGCCCAGTCGGTTTCATTTGGCGCGTGCCTTATTTGCTGATGGTCAGATGGATAAAGCAGAAGAAGAATTTCAACGCATTAAAGCAGATAAAAACCTGCCTGAACCTGTTGTTCAAATAGTAGACCAATATCTCAATGAAATGGCGAAACAAGAAAAATGGCATTTTGACGCTAATCTTTACTATATTTCGGATAATAATGTGAACAATTCTGCTAATTTGCCACCAGAAAAAGTGGCAAATTGTGGTTTTATGGTGGATTGCACCATTACTTATCCGCAAGCAGAAAAAGCGCGTGGTGTGGGCTTTGGTTTGTCTGGCAGAAAAGATACGCATATTAAAGGACGATATTATTGGCGCGTGGGGGCTAATACTTATGGCAAACATTATTGGGATAATAAGAAATATAATGACATCACCGCTAATGTTTCAACGGGATTGGTTTATCGTTCTGCTCAACGCGAAACCGTATTGGAAGGCTATTTTGCAAGACGCATTTATGGCAATAATGGCTATTCAAAAACTTATGGTGTTGGTGTGAATAATAGTGTGGCAATGGGAAATCGTAATGTTTTGTTTACGGCGTTGGATTTATCTCATAAGGAACACGACCAATATCAGTATTTAAATGGTAATGATTACGCTGTTTCTAATACTTGGTTACACAGGACATCGCCGAAACAGTATTTTACAATTGGCTTTGATTTGGGAAAAAGTGGTGCAAAAGATAAAAGTGAAGCTTATCAATATGCCACTATACGCGGTAGTTGGGAAAGGGATTGGCAGTGGCAAATCAAAAGCAATTTCTCTCTTGGACTTATCCGCAGAAATTATCAAGACATCAATTTTTTTGGTAACAAACGCCACGATAATATTTATTACAGTAAACTGACTTTATACAAAAAAGATTGGCATATTGCTGGCATCACACCGCGTGTGGTGGCAAGTTATTATAAAAACAAAAGTAATCAAAAATTTTATTCTTATAAGAAACACCAGATTTTTTTGGATTTGATAAAGAGGTTTTAACGTTTTCAGGCAGGGTGATTAAAGTTTTAGGAGCAATACTTTAATCTATCCTGCCTGAAAGTTTTTTTACATCGCTTGAAAACGTTTGTAAAAATTTGGGTATCAATATTCGTTAATCACCGCGTGTTGTTGCAACTGCATAATAAATTGTTGTTGGGCTTTTTGTTGTTCTTGATTTAAGAGCATACGGCGAATGGCTTCGCGTTGGGTTTTTTCTGGTGATTCTTCGGTGCGTGTGCTAACCAGTTGGAAGATTTGCCAAGTTGTGCCAGAAGCGATGGGCGGAGAAATTTGTCCCAGTTGCATTTGATGCAATAAAGTTTCAGCGTTGGTGGGCAACATTCCGTCTGAAATGTCCAAAAGTCCATTTTCAGTGGCTTCTTGAGAATGGCGTTGCACAACGTTTTCAAAAGGTGTGCCTTGTTGTACGGCTTGGGCTATTTGGTTAATGCGTTGTCCAACTGCTGGCATACTTTGTTGGTCTTTTGCATTGAGTAATACACGGCGAATGGTGTATACAGTAAAGGGTTGTCCATTCGGCAAAATTTGTCCTTCGGCTTTTGCTTTGGCAATGTATTGGTCAATTTGTTCGTCTTTGATGGTGATGTCATCGGTTAGGTTTTGCATCATACGTTCAATCAGCAGATTTTTGGTAACTTCTAAATGGAATCTGTCTTTGCTGATGCCTTTGGCTTTCATTTGTTGATATAAGTTTTCAACGCTGGTGTTGTCGGCTTTTGCAAGGCGTTCAATTTCGTTTGCTACTTGGGTTGGCGTAACCTGAATATTCATTTTTTGCGCGGCTTCTACCAATAATGCGCGTTCAATAAGCGTCATTTTGGCGTTTTGTAACAAGGTTTGCATTGGAATGCCTTGATTGTCTGGGTTGCTTTTGAGTTCATTGACCACGCGGTCTACGTCGCCATAAGTAATGGCAGTAGCATTTACGGAAACAGCAATACTGTTGATGGGTTTGATTTCGGCGGCTGCCTGAACGCCGATAAGTAATGAGCTGCTGATGATGAGTGTTTTGATGATGTTATTCATTTTCTGATGACCTCGTTGGTTTTAACATAGCCTGGAATGGCTAAACGGAGTTTGTCGGCAAGACGGTTACTGCCAACATTGCTTAAATCTTTAAGTTGGAACATTAAGAAGATACCTGTTTTGTGTTTGTTTAGGTCGGTAACATAACGTTGCGCCACTAAACTGGTACTCCAACAGCCACAAGGGCTTTTGTATTCTAAACCGATGGTTTGTTCCAAAGCTTGCCAAGGGGAAATGCTGTAATTTAGGCGAGCGATGGCGTGTAAATTGGGGTTGATGGGCCATTGTGCGGCAAGGTCTATGTGTTTGAGTTTGCCATAAAAGCCACTGTAAATTTCTTCATTGTGTCCGTATTTGAAACGTGCAGAAAGCACTTTTCCTGCTTCGGGATTATAGCGTATACCAAAATCATAGCGTTGCATACGTTTATCGTTTTGATTCCAGTGAACATGGCTATCGGTATACCAGTTGTTGTTTAACCAACCGCCTGTGAATGCAACAATATCGCTACGGTTGCGGTTGTTGCTGTATACATTGCCGTCAAAGGTAACGCTGTCATTATTCAGGTAGAATTTTTGTCCAATGCCTGCACGGAAACGCTCTGCGCCTGTTTGTGGATTGAGCAGACGACTTTGTAAACCAAAGGAAATGCTGTTGCTGGCGTTAATACGGTCGCTGCCTGAATAAATGTTTTCACGGAACAATTGTTCGTAGCTGAAATTGTTTTCGGACGCATCAAAGTTGGGCAAGTGATTTTGGTTTTTTTTGGGAATGTAGTTATAAAACAAGCGTGGTTCTAGGGTTTGCAGATAATGCTGACCAAATAAACGTGCTTGACGTTCAAAAGTGATGCCACTGTCTACGTTGATAATGGGCAATACGCGTGATGGGTTGCGTGCTTTTTGGTTTTCAAATGCGTCAAGCCAGTATTGCGTGGCGTGAATGCCAATTTTAGGACGGACATAAGCCCACGAATTATGAAAATCCCATTGCAAAGATGGATAAACTACGGCACGTATGCCTTGTTGTTTGCTGTCGTGTTCAAAGCGCGTTAATTGACCGCTGATATTGAATTGTCCAAAGGTTTTGAAATTTTTTTGCCATGTTGCGGATAAGCGTGGCAAGATGGCATAAGGTTTGTCTTTATAACCGAGTGAATCACTAAGTGTTTGGTATTTTTGTACCAAAAACTGTGCATACAACGGCTGACCAAATAGATTTTTTTGATAATTAAGCCATAAACTGCGGTTTAAATTAACGTTTTGCGCAATGGCATCACGTCCGTAAAAATCGCGATAATAATCGTTGTCGGACACTTGATGAAAATCAATACCGCCTGTTAAATGTTGGCTAAAACGATGTTCGTGCTGCGCATTAACTTCGTAACGATTATTGTATGGACTACGTGAATCGTGTGGCATATAAGTGCCATTTATGCTGCCTGAAAATTTTTCGTCTAAATAACGAAACTCTCCGCCTGTGCGCAAACCACGCGAGCTGATAACGCCTAAACTAGCGGTTGCATCATAATTAGGGGCAAGATTAAAGTAATAAGGAACATCAATTTCTGTGCCGTCTGAACCAATTTGAAGCGTAGGCACCAAAAGACCGCTTTTCCGATTACCATGTAATGGAAAATCCGCCCAAGGCGTGTAAAGCAAAGGCACGCCAGCAAAAACAAATTTTGCATTTTTGGCAACGCCAATACCCGTATTATGATTGGTGCGCACTTCATCGGCTTGGATATACCAAGATTTATCGCCCGTGTTGCACGTATTAAATTGAACATCGCGAAGAATTTGATGTTGCTTATCTTGCATCAACAACTGTTTGCTTGCGCCTTGTAAACGGCGTTTATCTTGTTCAATCACAAAATCCGCATCACTGGCTTGTCCAGTTTGCTCGCCCAGTTGATAAGAAAGATTTTCACCAGTAACCGTTTGACCATCGGCGCGAGTGAGTACAAAATGATCGCCTGCCTGAACCGTGTCATCTTTTTCGTTATATTCCGCCCAATCTGCATTTAACACATCATTATTGCGCTCAATAATCACCTGTCCTGTGGCACGATGCATACCATTGATTTGACCATTGATTTCGTCCGCCGTAATTCGTGTTACATTTTCAGGCAGCGCATCTAAACCACTTTTTTGTGCAACAGTAACTTTCTTATCAGTTTTATCAACAGAAACCGTTTCAGGCAGCTTTTGACACAAAGCACTTTTTTGACTATGCCAATCAGACGCATAAACGCTGCCTGAAAACGCCATCAACAAACACAAAACCACTGGTTTAGGGAACACTATTTTTTCAGGCAGCTGGATAGATGAATAAGTAAATAAATAAAACAAAATCGCACCTTGAAAAGGATTTAACGTAAAATAGCGACTATTTTAACTGAATATGACCAAATAAACATTATGCAACGAGAAAATCAACTAAAAATATGGCTCAAAAATATCTACCCTCAACGCAATTTTGAGCTCACTTTTGCAGCGGCGGACGCAGATTTTCGCCGCTATTTTCGTGCCACTTTTGATAATGGTGAAACCATTATTTGTATGGACGCGCCACCAGACAAAATGAATACCGATGCGTATGTGCAAGTACAGCAACTTTTTTCTATGCTCAACGTTCCCAAAATATTGCATCGCGACAAAGAACAAGGTTTTATGGTACTCAACGATTTAGGAGATGTTCAATATTTAAAAGCGATGCAACTAGAACCCGATTTAGCCGCGCATAAAGCCCTACTATTAGAAGCCATTGACGAATTGATTATATTACAAAAAGCCAGCCAAAGCGGCGTGCTGCCTGAATACAATCACGAAATATTATTACGCGAAGTCAACTTATTTCCAGAATGGTTTGTCGCCAAAGAACTCGGACGCGAACTCAATTTTGCACAACGCAAACTATGGCAACAAACCCTAAACGCACTGCTGCCTGAAATAGAAGCACAACCAAAAGTCTTTGTACATCGTGATTTTATCGTACGCAACCTAATGCTCACCCGTGAAAGACCAGGTATACTAGATTTTCAAGACGCACTTTATGGAGCCATTACTTACGACCTAGTTTCCCTATTACGAGATGCATTTATAGAATGGGAAGAAGAATTTATATTAGATTTAGTGATTCGCTACTGGGAAAAAGCCCGCGCCGCAGGTTTACCCGTCCCTACCGAATTTGATGTCTTTTACCGATGGTTTGAATGGACAGGTGTGCAACGACATTTAAAAGTAGCAGGTATTTTTGCACGCCTATGGCATCGTGATGGTAAAGACAAATACCGACCAGAAATACCACGTTTTCTCAACTACCTACGCAGAACATCACGCCGATACACCGAGCTTGCACCACTTTATGCCTTATTGCTGGAATTAGTAGGCGATGAAGAATTGCAAACAGGATATACATTCTGACTTGATAGGCTAAAACCTTTGCAAAACCCAACTTCTCATTATTCTTCATTCTGAACGCAAGCAAAGAATATATAACAAAGCAATCATTCTTCATTTTCCTATAATTCCCACAAAAATTCAGAATAACGAGTTTTGCAGGAGTTTCTATTCAGCTTTCAGGCAGCCTGAAATAAAATAAACCTTGTTTCAGGCAGCTTAAATAGGCAAAAATACAACACTTTAAAAACTTATCTATTTTACATAACTTATTGAAATATCAAAAAAAAAAAAAAGAATTTTTTGCTGTTTATTTAGCAAAAAATATTATGGAAAATGTAGGGAGATATTGTATACTAAAAAACAGTGAAGCACATTATTCTGCCTTGAATGTAGGAAAGTGAAGAAACTACCACCATCTTTTATAAAGATTCTTCGCTTATGTTTTGAATAACGAATGATAAAAATAACATTTTGCAGAAGTTTCACTCCGCCCAACTTACTTGAAATTGAGAGAATATATGCCAAATTTATTTCGCTCGTATATTAAAAAGCGCGAAGAAGCCATTAAGGCTGACTGGGAAGATTTAAAAAATTTAAGTATAAAAACAAAAAAAATTTTACTCATATTTATTATTCAAAATATATCTGCTTTTTTATTTGCGATTTTAGATAAAGATTTGCCTG
>JAFSQZ010000196.1 GCA_017446355.1 Neisseriaceae bacterium | reverse complement strand
ATTACTTGCGCCAAACAGTGCTTTCAAGTGTTTGACGGCGTGCGTTATCATGAAGTGAAAAAATTGAGTGAGTTGTTTGAGGCGAAGCAGTGATGTGGGGTTATGGTTTATTCACAGCAAAATCATTTAGTGTTATTTCGCCTGCTATATCATCTATCTTGTCTGCGAAGAAACGCTTTACTTGATCTTGGTTTAAATTAACCATAATAAGTAAACACGCTGCCTGAAACAGAGTTCAACGAGCCGCAAGGCGAAACTAAAATTCAGGGAGCGTGTTTTTACAAAAAAAATTCAGGCAGCCTTTTATGCCAACAATATTAGTTACAATATTGTTGAATAGCTTGATCAAATTTAGGAATCAATTCAGCTTTATTACGTGCATGTTCCGCATTAGCGCGGTTCATTTTCGCTGCTTTACAGTTTTCTTCCTTAACTTCTGCAGCACGTTTAGCTGCTTCTTCCTCGCGACGTTTATTTTCAGCTGCGATTTGCTCGTTCAATTTTTGTTGAGCCTCAACAAGATTGGTAACACCATCTTTGTTTTCAGCAAGAGGTGGAGGGGCAACGGTACCAGTGCGCACATTTACCACATTAGAACGACCCATTTGCAGATTACGTGGCACGTCAGAATAGGCATTAGAACCTTTTCCAGTTTTCCAATTAAATACCTGAACATCTTCTGCAATCGCAGTACCAGCTAATACAGTTACTGTAAGTAACGCAAACAATGCTTTCATTTTTAATTCCTTTTCAGAAATGACAGAGCAGATGAATTTAGAATTATATTGTGTTATGGCGATTATGTCATATTTACATACAAATTTTTTGTTCAAATAAAGCAAATATGCTACAATGGCGTGCATTTTAAACAAACCCAATTGAAGGTTGAACAAATGCGTATCATAGAAAAAGCCTATACTTTTGACGATGT
Source organism: Neisseriaceae bacterium (assembly GCA_017446355.1). Classification (GTDB taxonomy): domain Bacteria; phylum Pseudomonadota; class Gammaproteobacteria; order Burkholderiales; family Neisseriaceae; genus RGIG3394. The sequence goes on along the minus strand of JAFSQZ010000196.1, from coordinate 3,879 downwards.
TTTACTTGTCCCTGCTCATTCTCAAGTTCTCCCTCGCGATGTTTCGCTAAAAACTTCTCTCACCAAAAAAATCACTTTAAATTTGCCATTAGTTTCCGCTGCAATGGACACCGTTACCGAAGCGAAATTAGCCATTTCTATGGCGCAAGAAGGTGGGATTGGTATTATCCACAAAAATATGACTGTTGAACAACAAGCACTGGCTGTGCGAAAAGTAAAACGCCATGAAAGTGGCGTGGTCAAAGATCCTGTTACCGTATCACCTGATATGCTCATTGGCGACTTATTAAAAGCACGTGCAGCACGCAAACGTAAAATGTCAGGTTTGCCTGTTGTGGATAATGGCAAAGTTGTCGGCATCATTACCAATCGCGATTTGCGTTTTGAAACACGTTTAAATCTACCTGTTTCCGCCATTATGACACCACGTGAGCGTTTGGTAACCGTTTCCGAAGGCACTTCTATTGATACCGCTCGCGAAATTATGCATCAACATAAAATTGAACGCGTATTGGTATTAAACGAACAAGATGAACTCAAAGGTTTGATTACCGTTAAAGACATCATCAAAAATACCGAATTTCCTAATGCCAACAAAGACAGCGAAGGGCGTTTGCGCGTAGGAGCAGCGGTAGGCACTGGCAACGAAACCGAAGAACGTGTTCGCGCATTGGTGGAAGCTGGTGTAGATGTATTGGTTGTTGACACGGCACACGGACACAGTCAAGGCGTTATTGACCGCGTTCGTTGGGTAAAACAAAACTTTCCAGACGTTCAAGTTATCGGTGGCAACATCGCCACAGCAGCAGCAGCACGTGATTTAGCCGCAGCTGGCGTAGATGCTGTAAAAGTGGGGATTGGACCTGGCTCTATTTGTACCACACGCATTATTGCAGGCGTGGGCGTGCCACAATTAACCGCTGTACACAATGTTTCCGAAGCACTTAAAGACACAGATGTTGCAGTGATTGCTGACGGTGGTATTCGTTTTTCTGGCGACATTGCCAAAGCTTTGGCAGCAGGCGCAGATTGCGTTATGTTGGGCGGTATGTTGGCGGGTACAGATGAAGCACCTGGTGAAATTGAACTCTTTCAAGGTCGTGCCTACAAAGCCTATCGTGGAATGGGTTCGCTGGGAGCAATGAGTCAAGGTTCTAGTGATCGTTATTTCCAAGAAAAAACCGAAAACACCGACAAATACGTTCCCGAAGGCATTGAAGGTCGCGTACCACACAAAGGTCCAATCATCAATATTATTCATCAATTAGTGGGTGGTTTACGTTCCAGCATGGGTTATTTAGGTTGCGCCACCATTGCTGATATGCACGAAAAAGCAGAATTTGTAGAAATCACTTCTGCGGGTATGAACGAATCACACGTACACGATGTACAAATCACCAAAGAAGCACCAAACTACCACGCTCGTTAATAATGTAAACAACAAAAAGCTGCCTGAACATATTTTCAGGCAGCTTTTCATTATGTATTGGGATTTTAGCCTAATTTACACTTTACCCCCCCTACTCTCTCCAATATTCACTCAAAGCGTAAATTTATTTAACTGTCATTACACGACTCGACAATCGTCCAATCGCAAAAATTCTCTTAATTAAAGGATATTTTGGTATTTATACAACATCATTTAATTATGATACGCAGATAACAATGTTTTATTATCAAAATTTGATAAATATCAGATAAAGTCTTTTTCAATCGTTATAGCATAAGGTCTTTCAACAGAACGATAAGGACCACACAATGTTCAAAAGCAAAACAACACTGGTTGCTGCAACAATGATTGCAGCTTTTTCATTAACCGCTTGTTCCACATCATCTGCACCTTGTAAAAATCCTACTGCACCTGCAGTAGCCGCAAAATCACAATTTGCACCTAATGCAATGTTGCAAAAGCTACCTGAAAAAACAGTAACGCACATTACTGCCGATGAATTGCAAAAAATTGTAGATAATCCCAAATCCAAAACCATTATCATTGATGCTCGTCGCCCAAGTGAATACGCTGAAGGGCATATTCCTAGATCAATCAATTTAGACGCTTTCTCTGCTACCGAAGATGATTTAGCAAAAACTTTCCCAGACAAAAAAGCAAATTACGTAGTCTATTGTGCTAAAGGTTTACGTGCAACTGCCTTACATGATGCAATGGTTGAACGTGGTTACACAAATGTGAAAACATTAGGCGGTTTACAAACGCACTGGATAAGAACCATTGTAAAAGACTAAATCCATACTGAATACAGAAAAAGTCAGCAAATTATTTTGTTGACTTTTCTATACATTTTTCAGGCAGGTCAGATTAAAATTTCAAGTGTAACACTTTAATCTGCCCTGCCTGAAAATATTCTCGTATAATAAGCATTTTTAAACCCATATCTTAACTATGTCTTCGTCTTCCCTAGCTCAATCTATTTCCCCAAAAAACAATTGGCGTTTTGTTATTACATTGTTTCTTTTAGGTTTTTCGTCTGGTTTACCTTTATTGTTGATTTTTTCCACTTTATCACTTTGGTTATTAGAAGCAGGCGTGGAACGTAAAATGGTTACGATGTTTAGCTGGGCTGCATTGGCTTATTCGTTCAAATTTTTGTGGTCGCCTTTAATTGATACGCTACCATTGCCTTTTTTAACGCGTTTTTTAGGCAAACGTCGTGCGTGGTTATTATTGGCGCAAACCTTAATTGTGGTTGCTATTTTACTGATGGCGATGGCAAATCCCAATCCCAGCGACCCAGACACACTCAATATGATGGCATTGGGTGCAGTGTTACTGGGCTTTTCATCAGCGACACAAGACGTTGTCATTGATGCTTATCGTATTGAAATTGCTCCTGATAATTCAGCTCTGCAATCTACTTTATCAGCTGCCTACACTGCAGGTTACCGTGTCGCAATGGTTGTTTCGGGTGCAGGTTCGTTGCTACTGGCGGCTTATTTAGGCTCATCTAGTGAGCATTATGTTTACACCGCTTGGCGCGATACTTATCTCATTATGGCAGCCACTTTATCCATCGGTTGGTTCACCACGCTCTTTATCCGTGAACCACAACACGCTCGAGAAAGTGCCTACTCATTAAGTGCATCGGATAATTTGCGTTTATTGAGTATGTTTATACTATGCGTCTTGACATTTATTAGCGTATTTCGCTTTTCAGGCAGGTTCCTTCCTGCTACCAACTCACCTTTTTGGCAATTTATCATAGAAACAGGACATTTATTCGTGTCTTTACTGGGCGCATTAGTCGTTGGTTTTATTTGTGTCAAAACGCGCTTAATTCCAAAAGAAACGGCTATTCAAACGTGGTGGCTTCCCATTGCAAATTTCTTTCAACGCTATCAAAACAAAGCATTGATTTTATTAGCACTTATTGGTTTATACCGCATTTCCGATATTGTGGCAGGCGTTATCAGCAATGTTTTTTACGCTGATTTGGGATTCAGTAAAGAAGAAATTGCTTGGGCAGTGAAAACGTTTGGTGTTGTAATGTCTATTGCAGGCGGTTTTTTTGGTGGTTGGTTGGCACAAAAAATCCGCATTATGAATATGATGATGATTGGCGCACTCGCTGCTGCCACCACTAATTTATTTTTTGTCGCTCTTGCGATGCGTGGACACGACTTAATGCTAATGTATTTAGCTGTTGGCGCAGACAATTTAGCCGCTGGATTGGCTGGTACTGTATTTGTTGCCTTTCTTTCTTCTTTAACCAATATTAGATTTACTGCCGTGCAATACGCACTTTTTAGCTCGCTAATGACCCTTTTGCCCAAAGTATTGGGCGGTTATTCAGGCAGCATTGTGAACAGTATCGGTTACACAGGCTTTTTTACATTTTGTGCATTATTGGGTATGCCTATTTT
>JAFSQZ010000195.1 GCA_017446355.1 Neisseriaceae bacterium | reverse complement strand
TAGTTGTGGTTTGTGATGAAAATGAGCGAATGATGCGTGTGCAAAAACGCAGTCAATTAAATTTGGTACAAATCAAAAACATTATAAATAATCAATTAACTGATGAACAACGGCTTGGTTTCGCAGACGATGTGATTTACAATCACGGCAGTTTGATACAATTGCAAGCGATGGTACACAAACAACATCAATATTATCTACATATTTTCAGGCAGCCTGAAACCAATGAATGAGAAAAATCATTATGATTGTTACTTTTGATCATCCTTTGTCCGAGCGCGTAAGAAGTTTTATTCGCATCAAACACTTATTTTGTCGTTTCACACACAATTTAGAAAGTGAAGACAAATGGCTGCATCACGTTGCCATCACCAGTCTATTTGAAATTATGGAATGCTCATCACGTGTTGAATTAAAACGTGATATATTGCAAGAACTGGAACGACAACGACAAAGATTACACACCACTCAATCCAATCCAGAATTACTAGACCGTGTCAACCAAGTTGCACAAGATTTGCAAGAAGTACAACAAAAATTTGGACAACACATTCGCGATAATGAATGGTTAATGGCAATGAAGCAGCGTATGCAAATTGCAGGTGCAACCACGCCGATTGAATTTCCAAGTTATTATCTTTGGCAACAAATTTCCCCAGAAAAAAGAAAACAAGACTTAATGACTTGGTCAAAAGCGATTATGCCAACATATCATGCAACTGAATTACTGTTAGAAATTTTGCGAAGTCAGCCAACTGTTTTAGAATGCAATGCCAAGAAAGGCAATTATCAATACAGCAGTTTAGCGCAAGATATGCACTTACTGACCATTGAATTAGATCTCGCAGAAAATGTTTTACCAGAAGTTGCAGCCAATAAATACTTCACGCATATTCGTTTTTTAACAGCCAGTCAAAACCAAGTGCGTGGACAACAAGTTGAACGCGATGTTCCATTTTGTATGAAAATTTGTAGTTTCAATACTCTTTAAAATAATATAAACATTATGAATATTCTTGAATACATTGCAAACGAGCTTACTGAACGTAAACAAACACTGACATGTGCCGAATCGTGTACAGGAGGACTATTATCTGCCGCGATTACTTCGCGTGCAGGCAGTTCAGCCTTTTTTGAACGTGCATACATTACTTACGCAGACAGTGCCAAGACACAAATACTTAATGTAAACGTTAGCACATTACGTCATTATGGAGCGGTTAGCAAAGAAACCGTGCAAGAAATGGCATTAGGCGCACTCATTGCAGCCAAAAGTGATTATGCATTAAGTATTTCAGGTATTGCAGGACCTGACGGTGGAACAGAAGAAAAACCTGTAGGCACAGTTTGGTTTGGTCTCGCAACCAAAGGACAGATTTTTGCAGAACACGCCCTTTTTGAAGGTGATAGACAACAAATACGAGAACAAGCGGTACGCTTTGCTTTGCGATTTTTTGCAACGTATTTATACAACCATCGTAAATAATCACATTTAAGCAGTGTAAAACCGCCACGCTGCCTGAAAATGTTTGCTATCATATAGATAAACTATATGAGAAACAAAAAATGGACAGACATCAAACCAAACGGCATGAACAATATTATTCCAAACAAAAACTGTTTGCCAAAATACCCAAAATCATCAAAAGTGCAGGTCAAAAAGTAATCGTACCTGCCTTGCAACTTTATTATGCAGCACTTGATCAAGAAACGCCAAAATGGGCAAAGCGTACCATTTATGGCGCATTGGGTTACCTAATTTTTCCAATTGATACCATTCCAGATGTTATACCGATGGCAGGTTTTACCGATGATTTAGCTGTACTTCTTGCAGCCCTAGCAACCACCGCTGCTTATGTCAAACCCATACATAAGGCCAAAGCAGAAGCACTAATGAGTAAATGGTTTTTAAGAAAAGAAGACAAAGACAATATTATTGATGTTTAAAACTGTTGATAAGGATTTTTCTTGCGAAACATTTAAATGAAAGAATGATATTATGTTACAAAATAAGAAGTTAAAAAAATTATTCAGAGATCCAAAAAAATTTTTTCGTGATATGTATGTAAAACATCACATCTTGCGATTGAAACTACATACCTAAGTACAATGGAAAATATTAATATGCGGTAGTTTCTGCTGTATACAATGTTGAGAAATATTTAGACGACTATTTTAATAGTTTGGTTCACCAAAGCTTGGATTTTAAAAAACATATCCAGCTTATTCTAGTAGATGATGGTTCAAGTGATCACTCTGCTGCCATTATAAAAAAATGGCAGAAAAAATATCCAAATAATATCCACTATTATTATAAAGAAAATGGCGGGCAAGCATCGGCACGCAACTTGGGATTACAATGTGTAAAAGCTGATTGGGTAACATTTATTGATCCCGATGATTTTGTTGATGTGGATTATTTCAAAAATGCTGATGAAACTATTGCACACAATAACAATCTAAAAATGGTTGTTGCTAATCTTGTGTTTTGTGTAGAAAAAAATAAATTTCTTAAGGTTAGAGATAGACATCCATTAAAGTATAGATTTAACAAAGCTGTCAATAAAGTTAGTATAGAAAATTTAGGTAATAATATTAACTTATCTGTTAGAAATCATCGCGTTATTTACACAATGGGTTGAGAATAAAGCCTTCAAGACTTCAAAAGGAGTATCGCCATTCAGTCCTGAATGAGGCTTAACCGTGTTATAAAAATTGATAAATCGAACCAATTTCTTAGTTTCCGCGAACGAAGTGAAGTTAAAACGAAGTTTCTGCGAAGCCAAAGTCATTAGGCTGGTAAACACCAAAAGAAGTATTTCAACAACACTTAAAGTGTTGCACTTGAAACTTTAATCTGCCTAGCCTGAAATATTTCAAAATTTCTGTCATTGCGAGACTTGACGATAGTCAAGTTGTGGCAATCTCCTGATTTAATCTGCGTCATTGCTATGTATCAATCAAAGTTTGTTCTCCGTAGTTTGGAGATTGCCACGCCTTGAACTGTGTTTAAGTCTTGCAATGACCGTATCTTTTTTAGCTTCGCCTTATGGTTCGCAGAAACTTTGTTTTGGATTTGTCAAACAAAGTTTTAGCTTTACTTTGCTCGCAGAAATTCGTTTTGTAGGCGTTTAAAAGTGGTTTATGGACGTTCAGGCAGCCTGAAACTCAAAGTTTTTTTGTTCAGGCTGCCTGAATGCGTAAAAGATATGTGATTATTGTGCAAATTTTTCTAATGCAGCTACAGCAGGTAATTCTTTGCCTTCTAGAAATTCTAGAAATGCGCCGCCACCTGTGGAAATGTAACCGATTTGTTCGGTAATGCCGAATTTTGCAATGGCAGCTAAAGTGTCGCCACCGCCTGCAATAGAAAAGCCTTTGCTTTGCGCTACGGCTTGTGCAACGATTTCTGTGCCTTTGGCAAATTGTGCAAATTCAAATACGCCAACAGGACCATTCCAAACAATGGTTCCAGCGTTTTTCAGCATTTCAGCCAGTGTTTGTGCAGATTGTTCGCCAATGTCTAAAATCATATCATCAGCGGCTACTTCATCAATGGATTTGGCAATAGCAGGTGCATTTTCAGAAAATTCTTTGGCACATACTACATCAACAGGTAGTGGCACAACGCCACCTTTTGCTGCCATTTTGTCTATGATTTTTTTTGCTTCGTCCACTAAATCAGGTTCAGCCAAAGAGTTTCCAATATTTTTGCCTTGCGCCAATAAGAATGTGTTGGCAATACCACCGCCCACAATCAGTTGATCTACTTTGTCTGCTAAACTTTCTAAAATGGTTAATTTAGTAGATACTTTGCTGCCTGCAACAATGGCTACCATTGGACGAGCAGGGGATTGCAAAGCTTTGCCTAATGCATCTAGTTCAGCTGACATTAGAATTCCTGCCACAGATATAGGCGCAGCCGCTGCAACAGCTTCTGTTGATGCTTGAGCGCGGTGTGCTGTGCCGAATGCATCGTTTACAAATACATCACATAAGGCGGCATATGCTTGACCTAATGCGGCATCGTTTTTCTTTTCGCCTTTGTTGATGCGTACATTTTGCAATAAGGCAACTTCACCTGCATTGAGTTTTGGTGGGTTTTCACGCCAATCGTTTAATACTTTTACTTCTTTTTTCAATAAGTTACCTAAATATTCTGCCACAGGTGCAACATCGTCTTCTGGTTTTAGTTCTCCTTCGGTTGGACGACCTAAATGGGTCATCACAATGACGCTTGCGCCTTGATTTAAACAATATTCAATGGAAGGTAAAGAAGCGCGAATACGTGTGTCGTCTGCAATGCGACCATCTTTAAACGGTACATTTAAATCCGCACGTATCAATACGGTTTTACCGGTGACGTTTTGTTCGGTTAATTTTAGAAAACTCATGGTTTATTCCTTGTAAAAGTAGTTAAACGTTTTCAATTGGCAACGTTTTCAGGCAGCCTGAAAAGAATCACGCTATTATAGCGAAGTTTCCAACAAAATTCGCGTAAAATAGGTCTTTGTGTTTGAGATTTTTCTACTACCTTTTATAATGTTGTTCTCATTTTTTCAGGCTGTCTGTTCAGGCTGCCTGAATGATTTTATATGGATTGGTAACCATGGATTTTTCGCAATTAGAAGGTTTTTTCAACAGTATTTTATCGCGCGAAGTGTTTCGTCAACTTTTACTTAATAGCGATATTCGTTCATCTGGTTTGTGGCTGGGTTTGGGATTAATGTTGGCATTTATGTTGGTGGTTTATCTTATCACGCGCCACATTGCTCGTTTGCCCAGTATTCAAAATCTTCCTTGGCAGCCTTTGCGATTGCTGACACAACAACTTTTACAACCCATTGTGATGCTGATAGCCAGTATGGTTGCGATGACTTCTTGGCAACTGATGGGCTTGGGTACGGTGTGGCTACGTTTAATGGCATTGATAGCCCATTGGATGTTGTTTACACGCGTGTTTATTTGGTTGTTGCAAATGGCATTACCGCCACACAGCACTTTATTTACGCGCATTAAACACATTTTAAATTTAATTTTGTGGGGCTATTTTTTGCTGCGTTTAAGTGGTTACGATGCAGTTATTGGTAAAGCATTAGAAAGCGTTCAATTTAATTTTGGTTCGTTTAAGCTCAATATGCTGATGATTGTGTTGGCAATTTTTTGGCTCACTATTTTTGGCATTATTATGATGTGGCTCAACCGAACCGCTACGCATAAAGTGATGGGTATTACCAGTTTAGACCCTAACTTGCGTATGATGTTGTCTAAAATTGTTACAGGTCTAATTGTCTTTTTATCCGTCATTATTGCCTTGCCCACCATCGGCATCAATTTAAGTGCATTATCGGTATTAAGTGGTGCATTGGGTGTTGGTTTTGGTTTTGGTTTACAAAAAATTGCCAGCAACTACATTTCAGGTTTTATTATTCTTGCCGATAAATCCGTGCGTATTGGCGACCGTTTAACGGTAAATAACTTTACTGGACACGTTACCAAAATCACTTCTCGTTTTGTTGTGTTACGTAATCACACAGGACAAGAAGCCTTAATTCCTAATGAAACTTTTGTTACTTCTCCAGTTATCAACGAATCCTATACCGACACAAAAGTTTTCCAATTGCTTGATGTGCAAGTTGCTTATGCGACTGATGTTCCTCGAGCTTTGACCATTTTGACCGAAGCAGCAGCGGCACAAGAACGTGTAGATACAGAAGAGTCGCCACCTGGTGCATTTTTAGTAGGTTTTGGTGCAAACGGCATTGATTTACGTGTTGGTTTTTGGGTCAAAGACCCTGAAAATGGTTATATGGGATTATTTTCTGCTATTTTCCTGACCATTTGGCAACGTTTTAACGAAGAAAACATAGATTTCCCATTCCCACAACGTGAAATTCGTTTTGCACCCAGTGAAAACAATCTTAATCATCAAGCCTTGTTGCAAGCGATGCAAGCCGTACAAAACAATACTGTCATTAACGAAACCAAAGAAAACAGTTAAATGTCTACCCTTACCAAGCCTACCAAAAAAATTCCTGTTTCCGTCTTGGTGTTGCTGCACGATGATGGTGGAAATGTATTACTGTTAGAACGCAAAGACAGAGCAGGATTTTGGCAGTCGGTTACAGGCAGCTTGGAATTAGGTGAAACGCCTTTTCAGGCAGCTTTGCGTGAAGTGAAAGAAGAAACAGGCATTGTTATGCTGCCTGAAAAGCTTGATGATTGGCATTATTCTTGTCAATACGAAATTTTTGAACATTGGCGACACCGCTATCCAGACGGTGTTACACACAACACGGAACACTGGTTTTCTTATACGCTGCCTGAAAAGACTGTCGTTCAATTAAGCGAACACACAGCGCAACAATGGTTGCCTGCACCACAAGCTGCACAATTAGTGTTTTCTCCTTCCAATCGGGAAATTATTCTGAAATGGTGGGAAGTGTTTCAGGCAGCCTGAATGAGATGCTGGCTGCCTGAAAAATATTGATGTGCATTATTTCAATGCGCGAATACCAACTGCGTCTTTGACTTGTGCCAATAATTCTTTTGCTTCTTGACGTGCTTTGCTTGCGCCTGCTTGCAAGATGTCTTCAATGCGTGATGGGTTAGCGATTAAGTCGTTGTAGGCATCGGTTTTACTGTCTAATTCTTCACCAATTTTTGCGGATAGGATTTTTTTGGCTTCTCCCCAAGCTAAACCTTCGTTGAGTGCGCGTTCAAATTCGCGTGTTTCTTCAACACTGGCAAATGCTTGATAAATTTCAAACAAGGGGCTTTCGTCTTTGTGTTTGGGTTCTCCTGGTTCTTTGAGATTGGTAATGATTTTGTTGATGGCTTTTTGACGTTGTTTGGGTGTTTGGAAAAGGGGAATGGTGTTGCCATAACTTTTGGACATTTTTCTTCCATCTAAACCGACCAGTAGTTGTACGTTTTCATCAACTTTTGCTTCAGGCAGCACAAATATTTCTTTACCAAAACGATGGTTGAAACGTTGCGCAATATCACGCGCCATTTCTACGTGTTGAATTTGGTCGCGTCCAACTGGAATATCGTGGGCTTTGAACATTAAAATGTCGGCAGTCATCAGAATAGGGTAGGTGTATAAGCCCATTTCTATTTGGAAATCTTGGTCTTCTTGTCCTGCGTCTAGATTGGTTTGTACTGCTGCTTTATAGGCGTGTGCGCGGTTCATTAAGCCTTTTGGGGTGATGCAGGTTAAAATCCAGTTTAATTCTAGAATTTCAGGAATGTCGGATTGACGATAAAATGTGGTGCGCTCTACGTCTAATCCACAGGCTAACCAAGTTGCAGCAACGGCGCGTGTGGATTCTTCAATCATAGCTGGGTCGTGGCATTTGATGATGCCGTGATAGTTGGCTAAAAATAAATAGGATTCTACGTTTTGTTCTGCGGCTGCGGCAATGGCAGGACGAATGGCACCGACATAGTTGCCTAGATGGGGAATGCCTGTGGTGGTTACCCCTGTTAAAACACGTTTACTCATAATGTTTCCTTTTAATTTTGTTTTGGGTGAATGTTTTTTCAGGCTGCCTGAAAAGATTAGAAGTGTTCGTTTGGCGCAAGGTAACGCCATTTTCCGATGGGTAATGCGCCCAGTTTGACTTTGCCAATGCGTACGCGTTTTAATCCGATGACGCGTAAACCTACGAGTTCACACATACGCCGAATTTGGCGTTTTTTGCCTTGACGCAAAATAAAGCGGAGTTGATTTTCGTTTTGCCAAAATACTTTTGCAGGACGGAGTTTTTCACCGTCTAGGCTTAATCCGTGATTGAGCAAGGCTAAACCTTCATCGCTTAATTGACCTTTGACGCGTACCAAATATTCTTTTTCACGATTGCTTTGTTCGCCAATTAGTTGCTTGGCAATTCTGCCGTCTTGTGTGAGTACCAGTAAACCTATGGAGTTGATGTCTAAACGACCTGCTGGGGCAAGTCCTTTTTTATGACGGTCTTTGTAGATAATTCGTGATGTATCACCCAACCAATGATTTTCGGCGTTAATCAGTTCAATAGCGGAGCGGTAGTTGTTTTCAGGCTGCCCACTGACGTAACCGATGGGTTTATTCAGTAAAATGGTTACACGTTCGGCTTGTTGTTGATGTGCTTGTTTGTTTAATTCAATACGGTCAGTTGTGCATACTTTTTGTCCGAGTTGAGCAATTTGTCCATTGACTTTGACCCAACCTTGTTCAATATAGCCATCGGCTTCACGGCGCGAACATAAGCCAAGTTCTGCCATACGTTTAGATAGTCTGATTGGGTCTGTGGACATTGTTTACTTTACTTTCGTTTTGATGGTTGAAAAGCTTTCAGGCAGCGGTTTCAGGCTGCCTGAAACTTCTGCAAACGCTTATTTATATTCGTCATTCTGAACAATGATGAAGAAGAATTTTTATAAAACATAAAACAGAAAGCAGAAAATGAGATGCTTCTTTTCCCTATGTTAAAGTTCAGAATGACGCGTTTTACAGGGTTGGGTTTGAAAATGGTTTATTCGTCTTCGGTTAAAGTATTTAAAATAAGTTGACGCTGCTCTGCTGCGGCTTGTTTGTCGCCTACTTCATCAAATACTTTTGCCAAAGCCAAACGAGCGTTGTTGCTGGGTTCAATTTTTAAACTGGTTTCTAAATAGTTTTTCGCTTTGCCCCAAAGTTGTTGGCTATACGCTAATTTGCCTAAATGCGCCAATAATTGTGCATCGTTGGGGCTGTCTTTGACCCAAGATGTGGCGGTGTCCATCGCTCTGTTTTGGGCGTGTTCATCTAAATAAGGTACGCTGTTGGTAAATGCAGGCAGCAATGCACCATCATGAGAAATAGGATAGTGTTTGCCCACCCATTTGATGGCTTGTGGATACAAACCTAATTGCACGTAACGGTCGGCAATTTTGGCACAAAAACGACCATTGGCTAATTCGCTGGGAATGCGTTTTAGCGCGTCTTTCATACTGTCTGCATCAGTGGCTAATGATAATAATTGTTCATAGGCTAAGTCAGTATAGCGTTGCGCTTCTTGGTTGTTGATGGCACCTGCGCGTTGTAGTTTATTGGCTTTATCCAGCATTTCCAAAGCGTTGCCTTGATGACTGGCTTGGCGTAATTGCAATTGTACCAAGCGTGTTAATGATGGATTGATTTGTGCGGCTGCTTTTAAATGGTTGCTGGCTTCTTCGTTGTTTTCAGCATTCAGTGCGCTTTCTGCCAATAGTAAATGACGCGACAATTGTTGTTTTTCAGGCAGCTTGGCAATGTCGGCAAGATATTGGTTACGTAAGTCCTTGTTGCCCATTTGATTGGCAGCGTGTGCGCCAATCATCAATGCCAAAACGCGGTTGGCTCCTGCTTCTTTGTTGGTTAAAACTTTTGATGCTGCTTGTTCCGCTTGTTGATATTTGCCTTCAAAAAATGCTAAACCTGCTGCATTTAAAGCTTTGCTGGCTTGACGTGAACGGTGGTTTTTGCTGAATAAGCTTACGCGCTCTGGTGTTGCTAATACGCCAGACAGTAATTTGATGAGTAAATACAACAATACAACGCCCAACACCAAAGCCACAATAAATAGGTGAAGGTTGATGCGCACCAAATAACTTTCTACCACGATAAATACATTGCCTGAATAGGTTTTTGCGGCAAGTGCGATGCCCATAGCAATCGCGAATAAAACAATGATCCAAATGAGTTGTTTCATAATGTTTTACCTCCTGCTTGTGATGCAGGTTCGCTGGCATTTTTATTTACTTCGCTAGCGGCGCGTGTTTCGTCTTTTGTTTCTTCGCCACTTGCGATGCTGGTGGTGTCAGAAGCAGAAATCACTGTGGTGTCGTTGTTTTCAGGCAGCGCAATGCTGATGGTGTTTTGCATATTGTTTTGGTAGGCTCGCACAGCATTGATGCTGTTTTTTAGGGTTTCATCTGAAACGGTTTTAATGTTGGAAATTTTGAGACTGTCTAGTTCTTTGAGCCAATCTTGCGTGCTTTGTGCTTGCACATTGAAGTATTGTTTAACAGTGGTTTCTATTGCGTTTAAATCATTTTGATAAACTTCATTATTGTGTTGCATTAGAGCCAAACGAGCGTCTAATAAGCGTAAACGTAGGTTTTCGCGGATAAAATAAATTTGTTCTGGTGCAAGCAACATTGTATCGTTGCTTTGCAATTTGCGAACTTCTACCATATCTTTGACGGCGTTTACGGTGTTTTCCCAAGTGCGTTGCATAAAATTGCTGGCTTGCGAAGACGGTGTGGGTTTGTTTTGGGCTTGTAAGGTGTCATCAACGATTAACGGTAAATCGTTGAGACTGTTTTGTAGCCGATCCAAATGGAGCGTGGTGGCAGAAATATTGATGTAGGGTAGGGTTTTTAAGGTACTTAAATCTTGGCTAATGGCTTGTTTAATGGGCAAAAGTTCAGGTTGGTCAAAACGATTTAAACGTTGTTCAATATTTTCCAGCATACTGATTGCCATAGGGACATTGCCTGAAAGCAGTAATTGTTGTGAAGCGACGTTTAAGGTAACTTCTACTTCGTTGATTAACCAACCCATACGTCCTTTTAGGAGTTCTGCATAGGCTGCCTGAACGTTATTAAGACGTTGTTCGTTGTCGGCTTGTGTTTTTTTAATGTCTTCAACTTGTTGATTAAATAGATTTTGTTGAGTCAGCGCGTTTTGCAATAATACGCCGTTTTCACTGTTGCCCAAAGCGGCTTTGTCTAGTGAACGATTAAATTGTAATTCTTGATTTTTGAGCGTATTTTGTCCTTGCACAAACAGAAAGCCGCTTGCGCCCAAAGCCAATAAACTCAATACCAATGCCCCAACTGCAATACCTTTACCGCTGCTATTGCTGTGGTTTTTGGTTTGCGCCACGACTGGCGTATGAATAGGTTTTTCAGGCTGCTTGGGCGTGGTTTTTGATGTTTCGTTTTTTTCGCTTGCAGGCGTGTTTTGTTCGTTTTTAGGTGATTGAACAGTGTTTTCGTTACTGTTTTCATTAGTAGATTGAGAGGATTTATCGCTCATGATGTTCTCCGTTTCAATACAAAACTATTGATTATTCAAAAGGTTAAGAGCTTGTTGCAGGTCTTTAACCAAAAATACATTTTGCGCACCGCAAGATAATAAAGTGCTACGAATGCGTTCGTGATGGGTGAAGTATAACAAGGTTTGCACTTGCTGCGTTAATGCTGTGGGTGTTTGTGCAAAAAGTAGTTGTGCTTGTTGCGATGATGTTACCCAAGCAGCGCGTGGTTTGGCTGCCTGAAATGTTTGCCAGTTTAAAGGAATTTCTTGGCGTTGGTAAATCGTGCATACGTGGACATTAAAACCGCGTTCTGTTAATTGTTGTTGCAAAAATGAACGACCGTTTTCGCCTGCAATAATACCAATTTTTGCACTTTCAGGCAGCGTTTGCCAAATGTTTAGGGTAAGTGCTGCTTCGCTATCGTTGCCGTTTTCGTTAACGTGAATATTGTTTGCACCTGCTTTTTTTAGTGCGTAATACGTGGCTTTGCCTACGGCAATATGTGGTGTTTGCAACGTTTTCAGGCTGCCTGAAAGCTTTTGCGCGATTTCTACTGCTGTTGGACTTACCCAAAACAGTGCATCACTTTCGGTTAAGGTTTGCTTTAAGGCGTTGGCTTGTTCAGGCAGCGGTACAATATTTAATGGTGAAAATGCAACACCTTGCCAACCAGCAGTATGACACATCGCTAAATCTTCCGCTTGGCGATTGGCTGGACGTACAATTAAAAGCGTGTTTTCATTTGTCATTAGGTAGCCTTTAAGCAAAAGTGTCGCCAATATTGAGTGTGCGTCCTGCTAAAAAGGCAGATGAGGTCATACGTTTGCTGCCTGCGATTTGTAGTTCAGTAATGGCAATGGCTTGTTCGCCACACGCCACGACAATGCCATCATTATTGGCAACCAATATTTCACCCGCTTTGCCTTGTTTAGCCACCACATTTGCTGCCCAAATTTTGACGGTTTTGCCTTGAAATTCTGTCCACGCACAAGGAACGGGATTAAATGCGCGAATTTTGCGTGCAACGATTTCTGCGCTTTGTTGCCATTTAATTTTGGCTTCTTCTTTACTTAATTTTTGTGCATAAGTAACACCGTTTTCAGGCTGCGCTTGACTGTTCAGGCTGCCTGAATCGGCTAAACGTTGTAAGTCTTCTACAATGGCTTTTGCGCCCAAATGCATTAAAGCATCGTGTACTTCATTGGCGGTGTCTGTGTTTTGAATGGTGTAGCGATGTGTGCTGACGATTGCACCTGTATCCAAACCTGCGTCCATTTGCATAATACAAACGCCTGTTTCTTTATCACCTGCTTCAATGGCGCGTTGAATAGGTGCTGCGCCACGCCATCGTGGTAAAAGAGAAGCGTGAATATTCAGGCAGCCGTGTTTGGGTGTGTCCAATACTTCTTGTGGTAAAAGTAATCCATAAGCCGCAACCACCATTACATCAGCATTGACGCTTTGTAATAAAGACAAGGCTTCTTGATTACCACGTAATTTTTCAGGCTGCGCAATAGGCAAACCCAATGCCAAAGCTGTTTGTTTTACTGGTGAAGCCGTTAATTGCATACCGCGACCTTTGGGACGGTCAGGTTGTGTGAGTACCAGTGAAATATGAAAACCTGCTTGATAAATGGCATTTAAGGCAGTTGCAGCAAAATCAGGTGTGCCTGCAAAAATAATGTTCATAATATTCCTTGTTTGAATGCTGTTTTACTCTGGACAGCTTAAACCAAAATGTTCATAGGTTTTTGCTGTTGCGATGCGACCGCGCGGCGTGCGTTGCAAAAAACCTTGTTGAATTAAGTAAGGTTCAATCACATCTTCAATCGTATCCGTGCTTTCGCCGATGGCGGCGGCAACGTTTTCTAAACCAACAGGTCCACCTGAAAATTTATGCAAAACTGCTTCCAAGAATTTTCTGTCCATCATATCCAAACCAATTTTGTCTACGTCTAACATAGACAATGCAGCATCGGCAATGTTTGCATCAATGCTGCCTGAATGTTTGACATCTGCATAATCACGCACACGACGCAATAAACGATTGGCAATTCGTGGCGTGCCACGACTGCGACGTGCCACTTCAAACGCACCTTGTTCATTTAAGTCCATATTTAATAATTGTGCCGAACGCGCCACAATCGTTGCTAAATCGTGATTTTCATAAAATTCCAAACGCGACACAATGCCAAAACGGTCGCGTAAAGGATTGGTGAGCATACCTGCACGAGTGGTTGCACCAACTAGGGTAAACGGTGGTAAATCAATTTTTACAGAACGCGCAGCAGGACCTTCGCCAATCATAATGTCCAATTGATAATCTTCCATTGCAGGATAAAGAATTTCTTCTACCACAGGATTTAAACGGTGAATTTCGTCAATGAATAATACGTCATGGGGTTCTAAATTTGTCAGCAACGCCGCTAAATCGCCTGCGCGTTCCAATACAGGACCTGATGTTTGTCGTAAATTCACGCCCAATTCACGCGCGATAATGTGTGCCAACGTGGTTTTGCCCAATCCAGGTGGACCGAATAATAAAGTATGATCCAAAGCTTCTTGGCGTTGTTTAGCTGCCTGAATAAAAATGGCTAATTGTTCTTTGGCTTTGCGTTGTCCAATATAATCGTCAAGCATTTTCGGACGCAAGGCGCGTTCCAATTGCTCTTCTTGCGACGACTGCGCTTGTGCGCTAATTACACGTGGTGTGTGTGAGCTGGTAAGATTATCGGTTTGTAACATAACGAGAAACAAATAGGCGAAAAAGAGCATCATTATAACGGATTTTTTTGTGGCAGCCTGAAAGGGTAGATTAAAGTTTCACACACAATGCTTGAAGTTGAAAGAAGTGAATACACAAAAAACATTCCAAAATTCCGTTATAATCGCTCTTTTTCTTTTTCAGGCAGCCTGAAATGACGCACAACAGTTTTCAAACCGTTTCACAAGATTTATTACACGCTAATCAACTCGGTGGCGAAGATTTTGCCAAAATACTTGCACTTATCGGCGCACATCACGTGGACTTTGCTGATATTTATTGCCAGCGCATTGCTTTTGAAAGTTGGCATTTAGACGAAGGCATTGTTAAATCAGGCAGTTTTCACATCAATCAAGGCGTAGGGGTGCGTGCCGTTTCAGGCGAGAAAACCGCTTTTGCTTATGCCGATAGTTTAACTTTGGACGCGATGGAACGCGCTGCAAAAACCGTACGCGCCATCGGAGCACAAGGACATCAAACACCTGTTCGCGTTCCCAGTAATCAAACTTATCCAAGCATTTATCCAGCAATCAACCCTATTGAAACGCTGTCTTCCGATGCAAAAGTTGCTTTATTACAAAAAGTGGAACATCTTGCTAGGTCAGCCGACTCTCGCATTGTACAAGTGATGGCAAGCTTAACTTGTGAACATCAATTGGTTTACATCGCTAGATTAGACGGTAAACACGCGGCGGATATTCGTCCTTTGGTGCGGTTAAGTGTTAATGTGATTGCCAAACAAGGCGATAGACGTGAACAAGGCAGTGGCGGCGGTGGCGGTCGTTTTGATTTAAGTTATTTTGACGGTGCTAAAATCAATGAATATGTTCAACACGCAGTCAAACAAGCCTTGTTAAATTTAGAAGCACGTCCTGCTCCTGCTGGTGAAATGACTGTTGTATTGGGTGCAGGCTGGCCAGGTGTGTTACTCCACGAAGCTGTTGGACACGGTTTGGAAGGTGATTTTAATCGTCGCCAAACCAGTGTCTTTACGGGGAAAATCGGTCAACGCGTTGCTGCCAAAGGGGTCAATATTATTGACCAAGGCAATATTCCTAATGCGCGTGGTTCACTCAATATTGATGATGAAGGCAATCCTACCCAACAAACGGTTTTAATTGAAGACGGTATTTTGCAGGGCTATTTACACGACGAAACCAATGCTCGCTTAATGGGTATGAAGGTTACAGGCAATGGTAGACGTGAAGATTATTCATCAATTGTTTTGCCACGTATGACCAACACATTTATGCAAAGCGGCGAACACAGCCCAGAAGAAATCATTGCCAGCATAGATAAAGGCATTTATGCCGTTAATTTTGGTGGCGGACAAGTAGACATCACCAGTGGCAAATTCGTATTCAGCACATCAGAAGCGTGGTGGGTAGAAAAAGGCAAACTGCTTTATCCTATTAAAGGCGCAACCTTAATCGGTAGCGGTGCAGAAGTTTTAAAACACGTTTCTATGATTGGAAATAATCAACAATTGGATACAGGCGTAGGTGTTTGTGGTAAAGATGGGCAAACCGTCCCTGTATGTGTTGGTCAACCCACTTTACGCATAGATGCAGGTTTAACCGTTGGTGGTAGTCAAACCAATTAAGCTGCAAGGCTAAAACCTTTGCAAAGGTTTCAGGCTGCCTGAAAAACTTAAAGATACAGATAAACGTGATTATTTTAGGTTTCAGGCAGGATAGATTAAAAATCACCCCATAAAGTTTGCATCGCAGCAACAGCAGCAAGTGAAGCAGTTTCTGTACGTAAAATGCGTTGTCCCAAAGTAAGTGATTGCACACCTGCTGCAAAAGCAGCGTTTTCTTCGGCTGTTGTCCAACCGCCTTCTGGTCCAATCATTAAATCAATGTTTTCAGGCAGCGGTGTGAAATCACGGAGTTTTTGAGCGCGATTTAGGCTCATTATTAAATGAAGATTTTTTTTATCTATTTGTTTTAAATAATCTTTAAAAGTGATAATAGGCAAAACTTTGGGAACAATGTTTCGTCCAGATTGTTCACACGCAGCGATGACGATTTCTTGCCAACGTGCCACACGTTTTTCTGCGCGTTCACCTGATAATTTGACGACACATCTTTCACTAATAATTGGTAAAAAAGTTTTTACACCTAATTCCACGCCTTTTTGTAAAGTAAAATCCATACGCTCACCACTGGAAATGGCTTGCACCAAAGTGATGTTGAGTGGACTTTCGCGATTGATGTATCGTGCTTCTTGCACAAAACACGTGGCTTGACGTTTGTTAATTTCTTGCAAAGTCGCGGTAAACTCGTTGCCGTTACCATTAAATAAAGTGATTTCTTCACCGATTTTTAGACGCAATACATAAATATGACGCACAATATTTTCAGGCAGCGTCAATTCAGTATGGCTATTTAAAGGTTGAGATAAATAAAAACGTGGCATTTTGCATTCAATTTAGTCAATGATAAAATAAAAAATCTTTGCCCATTTTAACAAAAAAACATTATGAAACCGATTGATTTACTCGAACAAACTGTGCGCGAGATTGCCTTGACGATTGTGATGCCGAGTTATTTAAAAGTAGACAGCATACGCAAATCCGATGGCAGTATGCTTTCGCAAACGGATTTGGCTTCGCAACAAGCTTTACAACAAAAGCTGCCTGAAATTGTTGACGCGCCTGTTTTGGGTGAAGAAATGACGTATGAACAACAACAACATCTTTGGCATCATTGTGAACAAGGTTTGTGGGTATGCGATCCGATTGATGGCACCAATAATTTTGTCAGTGGTATTCCACATTTCGCGATTTCGGTGGCGTATATTCAGGATAAACGCGCACAACTTGGCGTGGTTTTTAATCCCGTAACAGGTGAATGTTTTTCAGCACAACGTGGGCAAGGCGCGTTTTTAAATGGCAACCGTCTGCCTATGCGACACGTAAACAAAACATCATTACGCGAAGCAGTTGCAGGTTTAGACATTAAACGTTTGCGCTCCCCCAAATTGATTAGCAGCATCAATAATTTTTCCCCTTTTGGTGCATTGCGTTGTATGGGCAGCAGTGCTTTGGATTGGTGTTTTATTGCGGCGGCGCGTTATGATGTATATTTACACGGTGGACAAAATTTATGGGATTACGCCGCAGGTGCATTGATTGCAGAAGAAGCAGGCGTGTGGATTGATACATTAGAAGGCGACGATTTTTGGAGCGGCTTACATACGTTTCAACGCTCGGTGATTGCAGCATGTGATGCCGATTTATTTCAACAATGGCGCAACTGGATTCGTAAAAATCAATAATGGTTCAGGCAGCCTGAATGGTATCAAACCATAGCACCTTTAATATCTTTTCGCGCAAGCTTTGATACTTAAACATTAAGTTATTTGTGTTAACCTTGACACCCAAAACCGTGCTTTTTTTGTACGGTTTTTTGTTTTTTGACGATTACGTCTAAATAAGCATTTTGCAAAGGTTTCTTTCTGGGGTTAAGTTTTCAAAAGAAACAAAAAAAACGTCCGAAAAAAATCGGACGTTAACACATCAATGTAGAACATTGATTAGGGAGAAATTAAACTTTTAATTCAGCCACTGCTGATTTGAGTGTGCGACGTGCTAAAGCCAAAGTAGATTTTTCAATGCTCAACACGCAGTAGATAAACACGCCATCAAGATGATTAGCTGGTTGTAAAATGTGGTATTGATCTTCCAAAGTAATCAAAAAGTCTTCAATTTTTTGATTGATGCCCAAAGCTTTCATAATTTCGTATTTAGAGTGGTACAATTTAGTGTTACCAGCAGAAGCTAACTCCAAATCCAAACCTTTGCCTTGTGCGCCTAACATCATACCGCTGTTTGCATCAACGATAGATGCTGCCATTGCGCCATCAATACTCATTACTGTTTCTAAAACTTCTTTAACTGTAGCCATAATGCTGTTCCTTTTGTGTTGAATGTAAAAAATAAAAAAACAAAAAAATACGCCTAAAAGGCATACCGAATAGCTAGTTAGCAAGTTGCGTGCCTATATTTATTTTATTTTTATTTTTATTTAGTTACGCGTTTGGTTATGCGTTGACTTTCCTTTTTGAATAGTGTTTGGATAATATGAGAAATGTTTGGGTTAAATAATTTTTATGACAAAAATTGACCATCAATGTCCAAATTATATGCAAATTCAGGTAAAATCCACCAGTTTTGTGATTTTCAGATTTTCAGGCAGCCTAAAACAATGTATCACGATTTTATTCGCCCACTCTTATTTAAATTAGATGCAGAACAAGCGCATCGTTTGATATTAAATGCACTGGCGATTTCAGGGCGTTTTAATCTTTTTCCACGCACCAATGTACGCACAAAACCTTGTCAATTGATGGGATTGAATTTGCCTAACCCTGTGGGCTTGGCAGCAGGTTTGGATAAAAATGCTGAAGCGATTGATGGTTTGGCGGCTTTTGGCTTTGGTTTTATTGAAGTGGGTACGCTTACGCCACGTCCACAAGATGGTAATCCTAAACCACGTTTGTTTCGTCTGCCTGAATATGATGCGATTATTAACCGTATGGGTTTTAATAATTATGGTATTGATGCCGCTTTGCGTCATATTGAACGTGCGCAGTATCGTGGTGTGTTGGGCATCAATATTGGTAAAAATGCAACAACGCCAATTGAAAACGCTGTTGATGATTATTTGATTGGTTTGGAAAAAGCATATGCTTATGCGTCATACATTACCATCAATATTTCTTCCCCCAATACAAAAAATTTGCGTTCACTACAAGGCAGTGATGAGTTGAGCCGTTTATTGGGCTACCTGAAAGATAAACAACAACAGTTGCAAAGTATTCACGGTAAATATGTACCGTTGGCAGTGAAAATCGCGCCTGATTTAGATGAGGCACAAATTGCCGATATTGCCCATGTGGTGCGCAATACGCAAATAGATGGCGTGATTGCAACCAATACGACAATCAATAAAACAGCTTTGGGAACATCACCTTTGGCACAAGAAGAGGGTGGATTAAGCGGTAAACCTGTACGCGAACCCAGTAATATTGTGTTGAAACAATTGGTTAGAGAGCTTTCAGGCAGCGTTGATGTGATTGGTGTGGGTGGCATTTTTAGCGGTGAAGATGCGCAAGAAAAAATCCAATTGGGCGCAAAAGCCGTGCAACTTTATAGTGGCTTTATTTATCGTGGTCCTGAATTGGTTAAAGAGTGCTTAAATGTATTAAAATAATGATATTCAGGCTGCCTGAAAGATTAAAATGTTTTCAGGCAGCCTAGTTGTGTATAGAAATATAAAAGGACAGAACCTTATGCAAAACAGAAGTATTATGCAAGAACGTGTGAAAAACATACACTTTGTGGGCATCGGTGGTGCAGGTATGTGTGGCATCGCCGAAGTGCTGCACAATTTAGGTTTTCATGTTTCTGGTTCTGACCAAGCCAAAAGTGCGGTAACCGAGCATTTGTCCAGTTTGGGTGTGCGCGTTTTTCCAGGTCATACCGCTGAACACGTTGATGGTGCAGATGTGGTGGTTACTTCAACGGCGATTAAATCTGATAATCCAGAAGTTCAGGCAGCTTTGGAAAAACGTATTCCTGTGATTCCACGCGCAATGATGTTGGCGGAATTGATGCGCATTAAGGATTTTGGTATCGCTATCGCTGGCACACACGGTAAAACCACAACAACAAGCCTAACTGCATCTATTCTCGGTGCAGGTGGTTTTGACCCTACTTTTATTATTGGTGGCAAACTCACTGCTGCTGGCACGAATGCAAGATTGGGTAAAGGTGAATATTTGGTTGCGGAAGCCGATGAATCCGATGCGTCTTTTTTGTATCTTTCTCCTTTGTTTACGGTGATTACCAATATAGACACCGATCATATGGATACCTATGACCACAAAATAGACAATTTATATCAAGCATTTATTGATTTTGTGCATCGTATGCCTTTTTACGGCAAGGCTTTTGTTTGCCTAGACAGTGAACACGTTCGCGCGATTTTGCCAAAATTGAAAAAACCTTTTGCCACTTACGCTATTGATGATGACCGTGCCGATATTTATGCCACAAATGTACGCACAAAAGACACGCAAATGCTGTTTACGGCTCACGCTAAACAAGCCAATGACGAAGAATTGGTGTTTGATGTGGTGTTAAACATACCTGGTAGACACAATGTCTTAAATGCTTTGGCAAGTATTGGTGTGGCATTAGAATGTAAAGCGAGCGTAGAAGCTATTCAAGAAGGTTTAAGCAGTTTTGCTGGTGTGGGTCGCCGCTTTCAAAGTTATGGCGAAATTCAGTTGCCACAAGGTGGAAAAGCGATGATTATTGACGATTATGGTCATCACCCAGTGGAAATGGCTGCAACACTTGCAGCAGCACGTGGTGCGTATCCTAATAACCGTTTGGTGTTAGCTTTTCAACCGCATCGTTACACGCGTACACGCGATTTGTTTGAAGATTTTGTACACGTATTAAGCAGCGTTGATGCTTTGGTTTTAACTGAAGTTTATCCTGCTGGCGAAACACCAATCGCTCAAGCCGATGGTCGCAGTTTGGCACGTGGTGTACGCGTTTTGGGTAAAGTTGAACCAATTTTTTGCGAAGATGTTGTCAAAATGCCTGAAACGTTACGCGATGTTTTGCAAGACGGAGATGTTGTGTTAACGATGGGGGCAGGTAGTATCAATAAAGTGGCACAAGCTTTAAAAGATTTATCATCACATTAAATCTGATGATGTTGTAAAAAACACACAAACCCATTTAATTATTTTCAGGCTGCCTGAAAGTTTAAAAACAAGAAAGAATAACTATGCAAGATTTTGGTAAAGTCGCCGTGTTAATGGGCGGTTTTTCTAGTGAACGTGAAATTTCCTTAATCAGTGGACAAGCCATTGTGGACGCGCTTAAAAGCAAAGGTATTGATGCACACGCGTTTGATCCAGCTAAAACCGATTTAACCGAACTTAAAACACAAGGTTTTCAGGCAGCCTTTAATATTTTGCACGGTTGCTATGGTGAAGACGGTACCGTACAAGGTGCGTTGGAAGCACTCAATATTCCTTACACAGGCTGTGGTGTGTTAGCATCAGCACTGGGTATGGATAAATATCGTTGCAAACTGCTTTGGAAAGCCTTAAATTTACCTATCCCTGATTTTGTGGTATTAAACGATAAAAGCGATTTTGGTGCAGTAGAACAACAACTTGGCTTGCCATTGTTTATCAAACCTGCCGCAGAAGGCAGTAGCGTTGGTGTGTACAAAGTCAAAAAAGTGGGCGAATTAGCCGAAAGATACCGTCAATTGCGTGATGAACATTTACACGGCGAAATTCTTGCCGAACAATTTATTTCAGGCAGCGAATACACTTGTGGCATCATCAACCGTCAAGCCTTGCCCAGCATTCGCATTATTCCTGCCACTGAATTTTATGATTTTGAAGCCAAATACAATCGTGATGACACCGTTTATATGTGTCCGTCTGATTTAAATTCAGCAGAAGAACAACAAATGCACCAATTGACGCTACGTGCTTTTGAAGCCATTGGTGGCGGCAATAATTGTGGACGAATTGACTTTTTGCGCAACGAAGAAGGTAAACTTTACATTCTAGAAGCCAATACTTTGCCTGGTATGACCAGTCATAGCCTTATTCCAAAAGCTGCTGCACATCAAGGAGTTGCTTTTGCAGATTTATGCGTTGCCATTTTAAAAACTGCTTGGGAAAAATAAACACGACTTATGAAAGCAAAACTTTTTTTCTTCGTAAGCTTAATTGCACTGTGTGCCAGTTTGTTATACTGGCTAACACAGTCGCCGTACTTTCGCATTGCAGAAGTAAGTATTCACACTGCAGATGGCGTGTTTCATCATGCCAATCAGCGAAATATTTACCAAGCCTTGTTGCCAACGCTTTCCAGCAGTTTTTTTAACATTAACTTGCAAAAAGCCGAAGAAATTACCAAACAACAAGAATGGGTACAATCTGCTCAAATTTCGCGAGTTTTACCCAATAAAGTCATTGTGAACATTACCGAATACACTCCCAAAGCACGTTGGATACGCGATAATGTTCAGGCAGGTTTGATAACAGAAGAAGGAGAAATTTTTCAAGCGCAATTTAATGAACAGCTGCCTGAATTAGACGGAGAAGAACAATATTTAAAAGAAATGTTAACCAGTTTTCAAGTGTTTCAAAACACACTAAAATCTTTGCACTTGAGCATTAAACGCTTACAATACACCTCTCGTGGTGCGTGGACACTTGTGCTTGATAATGGTGTGGAAGTGCGTTTAGGAAAAAATGATATACACACTCGTTTAGCCAATTTTACTAAAGTATGGGCAAGCGAATTACAATCACAAGTACACAACATAGATTACGTAGATATGCGCTATAAAAATGGCGCAGCAGTTGGTTGGTTAAATGAAGCAACATCATCAGAAAACATTAAAAACAATCTCATTTCCCAACCAAACCATTAATGATCATTTTAGAAATCATTGGAAAAAAAATGACAAAACAATATATTAGTGCCATAGATATTGGTACCTCAAAAATTACAGCACTTATTGGTGAAATCAAAGAAGACCAAATTCAGTTAATCGGTTTAGGAGAGGCTCCATCAACAGGTTTGGACGCAGGTTTAATCATCAATATTGATCAAACCACAGAAGCCATTCAAACCGCATTAAGTAATGCAGAACGCATTGCTGATTGTAAAATTTTAAGCATTAGCACAGGTATTTCAGGTAACCATATTCGTTGTTTAAATGCTCATGGTGAAGTCAATATTCGTGATGGTGAAGTCAGTCAATCTGATGTTGATCGTTCTAAAGAAATTGCTTTGGCAATCAGTTTGCCGCCTGAAAACCAAATTTTACACACAGTTGTCCAAGAATACTCCATTGATGGTGTAGATTGTATTAGGCACCCTATTGGCATCAATGGCGCACGTTTGGATACCAAAATTCATATCATCACAGGGCAAAGTAATGCTGAACGTAATATTCGTCGTTGCGTTGATCCTTGTCATTTAGACATTAACGAAATTAAAGTTCAAGCACTCGCCAGTGCTGATGCTATTTTGACTGAAGATGAGAAAAAACTTGGCGTATGTGTATTGGATATTGGCTGTGGCACCACCGATATTGCTGTATATTTCAACGATGCCATTCGCCACACAGCAGTTTTGCCACTAGGTGGTCATCAAATCACACGCGATATTCACAGAGCACTCATCACCACCTATCAAGCTGCAGAAGACATTAAAATTCGTTATGGTTCAGTGCTGCCTGAAGCTGTTCCACATGATAATATGATTGAAGTACCCAGCTTGGGCGAGCAAGCACCACGACAAATCGCTCACTTCCAGTTAGCCACTGTTATTGAAGCACGTGTACAAGAACTGTTTAACATCGTATGCAACGAATTGGAACACGCCCAAATTACACCAGAAATGCTCAGTGCTGGTATTGTTATTACAGGAGGTACTTCTCTTTTACACGGTATCTGTCAACTTGCTCAAAAAACTTTTGATGAGCTGCCTGTACGTGTGGGAATACCCAAAAGAATGGTTGGTATGAACGATCAAATTCGTGATCCACGTTATGCCAGTGCTGTAGGTTTATTATTGTCGGCACAAAAATACGCTCAACAAAATGGAATCAGTGCGGGTAGAGAAAATGTTCCAAAAACTCAAACCTATCACGAAACAGTATTGACAAAAGAGACATCTCCAGACAATCCGCAGCAAATCATTTTACCTAGACAGAAACCAGAAGGTATAATTAAGCATTACGTAAAGAAATTTTTTAATTTCACCGAAGAGCATTTATAGCAGTATTGTCCATCACCTATTTTTCAACATTATTATTCAGGGCTAGGAGTTTACTTACCTATGGAAAAAACAACCCGAACCAAAACCCAGCAAGAATCAGCACTGCCCATTCAAATTAAAGTTATTGGGGTTGGCGGTGGAGGCTGCAACACGGTCAATGATATGATGAGAACCCCAGTCAATGGCATTACTTACATCGCTGCCAATACCGACATTCAATCTCTTGATAAAAACAATGCCACCCAAAAAATTCAATTAGGTCATAAGGGAACTGGGGCAGGTATGGTTCCTGAAGATGGACGCAAAGCGGCAGAAGAAAGCAAAACCGAAATTGAAGAAGCACTTTCTGGTACTGACCTTTTATTTATCACCAGTTGTTTTGGTGGTGGTACAGGTACAGGCGCAACTCCGCTTATTGCTGAAATCGCCCATAAAAAAGAAATTTTAACCATCGCTATTATTGCCACACCTTTTGATTACGAAATTGATCGTTTTGACACAGCAGCAGAAGGTATTGAGCAATTAAGACCTTATGTTGATGCACTGATTGTGATGTCTAATGCTAAATTATCACAAGTGTTAGATCCTGATATCAGTGTTAATGAAGCATTAAGTGCAAGTAATGACGCGCTACGCAACGGCATATCTGGTATTGTTAGCGTATTGCTCAACGTAGGTACAATGAATGTTGACTTTGCTGATATTCGCACCATTATGTCATTTAAAGGCATTGCCTTAATGGGGTTTGGTAAAGCCGAAGGCAGTAATCGTGCACAAAAAGCCATTCAACAAGCTATCTCCAATCCTTTATTGGACAATACTGACGTAAGCAGTGCAAAAGGTTTAATTGTTTACACACTGACTGCACCTAACAGTCTAAAAATGCGTGAACGTTCAGAAATCAGTGCTTTTTTCAACACTTTCTATTCAGGTAAAAAAGAAACATTTACCAAATTCGGTTTTGGTGAAGATGAACGTTTAGCAGAAGATGAAATGCAAGTAGTCGTTATCGCCACAGGCTTGCAATCCAATGATAATATGCCCAATATTCTCACCCCTGTTAGTGGTAATATAAGTGGCAATATGGAAAGAGTATTCAGATCTGGTCGTAGCGCGCGCAGTGCCAATTTAACAGCAGCCAGTTTCTCTGACCAAGCCATTATAGATGCTTTTGATTCGCCTGCTATTGATCATTATCGCAACGAGCAATAAACCAAAAGGCTGCCTGAAATGGGTAGCCTAAACTTTTTATATCAAAGTTTACTGCTATCCACATCAATACTCAATTTTAGGACAATTTATGGGTTAGCACCAACTTTGATACCTGATTTTATATGGTTTGATTTTGGTTTATACTTGGATTGGTGTGGTTTTAAGTGGGGTTGGTGGGTAAAATTATCTTTGATATTTTTTGAGCAAAAATCGTTAAAAAATGAGTGTTTTTTGATACTGCTCTGCCTGAAAACTATTCCAGTTTTATTGAGAAAAAGAAAATAATGTTTATTTGTGTCTTTCACAATTTTTTAATAAGGAAATGCTTTCAGGTAGCGTTGTGAGTTTTTCGCAACGGCTTTAATATAGAAAATACCAGCGTTGTTTACACTTCTTGTTTTTCGCTTGAAGACTAATTTAGCAGTTTTTTGCATAGTCAAGAATGCCGATAGGAACGGCAAAGCTGCATTGTTCTTTACTTTGTCATAAACTGCTTAAAAACAATTTAAGCGGAAAACAAAATAAAAAATCGGCAAAAAGTGTAAATAATGCTACGAATTTCTACAAGATAGGGGAGAATGATGCGTTTGTTACATACTATGTTGCGTGTTGGTCATTTGGAAAAATCATTAGCGTTTTATCAAGATGTTTTGGGAATGAAATTATTGCGTCAAAAAGCGTATCCAGAAGGACGTTTTACTTTGGCATTTGTGGGTTATGGTGAAGAAAATGCACATACGGTTTTGGAATTAACCCATAACTGGGATACTGAATCTTATGATTTGGGTAATGCTTTCGGTCATATTGCTATTGAAGTTGATGATGCTTACGCAGCTTGTGATGCTGTGCGTGCAAAAGGTGGAAAAGTTGTACGTGAAGCAGGTCCGATGAAACACGGCAGCACAGTTATTGCTTTTGTGGAAGATCCTGATGGCTATAAAATTGAGTTTATTCAAAAAAAATCTGGTGAGGATAGCTATTGATATTAAGAATATTGCTTGCTGTATTGATATGAATGTTTATAGGAAGCGTAAAAGAAACTTGACAGATAATGTTTATATTATTAGAATATGCTTATATTTCATATCTCTCCTTATTCTTGCCCCTGCTTTGCGCAGGGATTTTTTTTGAATAAGCAACTTTATTCATCACCATTATGACAAGCCTTGACTTAATGTTAAAGATTTTGCAATCTGCTTGATTAAAAATGGAATTTTTAAATTCACTTTTTATGGTCAGGAAATGATGAGCGGTTTTCAGGCAGCCTGTGAAAATATAGCAGAATTTTGCAAGTGTTTTAAAAACACTTTATTGTGCTGTGTATTGTTTTTTCAGGCTGCCTGAAAGCGTTTCCTTGTTCTGCATTCTGCTTATTTTGTGTTGAGTATGATGAATAATGAAACGCTTTGGTGATAACAAGTCTACAACAGTCTACAACAGTTAATATTGTTGATTAAACACGTGTTGCCGCAATAAAGGCTTGTTGTTTTGCTTTGGCTTTGCCACTGGCTAAACTTTCGTTTGCCATTTCTAAACCTTCTTTCAGGCTGCTTGCTAAATTGCTGGCATACAAACACGCCGCTGCATTGAGTAACACAATATCACGCGCTGCGCCTTGTAATTGATTTTCCAATACACCATTGACCATTGCCAATGATTCACTGGCATTATTCACTTTCAGGCAGCTTAAATCTTCGTAAACAGGTAAACCAAATTCTTCTGGGTGAATATCGTATTCACGAATTTCATTGTCTTTTAATTCTGCAACACGTGTGCTGCCTGAAACAGTGATTTCATCTAGTCCATCGCTACCGTGTACAACCAGTGCGTGTTTTGAACCCATTTGTTGCAACACACGCGACAAAATGCCGCATAAATCAATATGGAAAACGCCAATCAGTTGATTGTTTGCATCAGCTGGATTGGTGAGTGGTCCTAAAATATTGAAAACGGTGCGAAAACCTAAAGATTTACGTACAGGTGCAACGTAGCGCATAGCGTGGTGATGCGCTTGGGCAAACATAAAACCAACACCTAATGTTTCAATATCATTGGCGATTTTTACAGGTGTTTGTTGCAAATTTACGCCCATTTCTTCTAATACGTCGGCAGCACCACAAGCAGAGGATACCGAACGTCCACCGTGTTTAGCAACTTTTGCACCTGCACCCGCTGCAACAAACATCGCTGTGGTGGAAATATTAAAGGTTTTGGCACCATCACCACCTGTACCAACAATGTCTACTAAATAATCGGTGTTTTTTACGGGTACTTTCAGCGCAAATTCACGCATAACAGAAGCAGCCGCAGCAATTTCGGATACGGTTTCTACTTTAATGCGCAAACCCACTAAAATGCCTGCAATTTGTTCAGGTGGCACTTCTCCACGCATAATTTGGCGCATTAAATCAGTCATTTCATCATAAAACAATTCATTGTTGTCAATTAAACGCAACAAGGCTTGTTGTGGAGTAATCATAAAAAAGTCCTTTATTTTGTTCAGGCAGGAGTAATTTTAAAGTTCAATTGCAATATTTTAAAAAGTACTGAAAAGCAATAGGATAAGTTTTTGGTTAAATAAAACATCATAAACTATTGCTATACAAACAACAAAACAGCGAAAGATACTACATTAAATAAAATTTTACCAGCACCTGAATGTGAAAAATTACTTTTGTCTTGTGGTATCTATTTCATATAAAAAAAGAAACCGTAAAAAATATTCTTTATTAGACAGATTAAACAAAAATATTTTTACCACTCAAATACGGCAAACAAAATGTCGCAAATAAGACAAATACTGATACAACAGCAAAATCATCGTCAGCAGTTGCATTCAGGCAGCCTGAAAACAAAAAGAAGAAGATAAGGACGGCAACGTCATTAAATACGTTGAGCAAAGACCAAGATGTAGGTTGGCAGAAGAAATACGGCAAGTGGTCATTGGGCTTTCAAACCTACGGTGTTTCATTTTTAAATAGTAGGTTTTGCAGGAGTTTTTGATAAGGGTTATTGTAGTAAAGAGAACCGTAATCACTTAAAAAATCGTGGTTTGGGCAATGGGATTATGGATAAGACACTGAAAAATAAGTCTTTGACGGACGCTCAATTACAACGCAACAAAAAATTGACGCAAACTCGCTATGTGATTGAACGAACTTTCGGTACGATGCATCTATTTTTGGTGAAAAGCGGTCGAGTTACTACGCCTAAAATCAGGCAAAAAGCCTGAAAATAGGCGGATTTTGGGGTAAAAATGCCAATTTTTGCCTATTTTTTCCGTTTTTTATATATCAATAAGTTATGCAAAATAGATGAGTTTTTAAAGTGTTGTGTTTTTGCCTATTCAGGCTGCCTGAAATTTGTTATTAAATGGGAAAATTAACGAATTAAAAAATCATTCAGGCAGCTTGGGTGTGAAAACAGGCTGCCTGAAATATTATACGGCAACTGCCGCTTTGATATGTGGTAGGGGATTGTAGTTTTGTAACTGGAAATCGTCAAAATCAAAAGCAAACAAGTCTTTAATTTTGGGATTGAGTTGCATGGTTGGCAAGGTTCTTGGTGTGCGTGAAAGTTGTTCTTTGGCTTGCTCAAAATGGTTGCTGTATAGATGGACATCGCCAAAAGTGTGAACAAATTCTCCTAATTGTAAATCGCATACTTGTGCAATCATCATGGTTAAAAGTGCGTAGCTGGCAATATTAAAGGGTACGCCTAAAAATAAGTCGGCACTGCGTTGGTAGAGTTGGCAGGAGAGTTTATTTTCGGCTATATAAAATTGAAACAGTGCATGACAAGGTGGTAATGCCATTTGATCCACTAAAGCTGGATTCCACGCTGATACGATTAAGCGGCGACTGTCTGGATTTTTTTGAATTTGTGTCAATAATTGACTGATTTGGTCAATGTGTTTGCCGTCAGGCGTTGGCCAAGAACGCCATTGATAACCGTAAACAGGTCCTAAATCACCGTTTTCGTCTGCCCATTCGTCCCAAATGGAAACTTTATTATCTTGTAAATATTTGATGTTGGTGTCGCCTTTTAAAAACCATAGTAATTCGTAAATAATGGAACGTAGGTGGAGTTTTTTTGTGGTTAATAAAGGGAAACCTTTGGCTAAATCAAAGCGCATTTGTCGTCCAAAAACCGAGCGTGTGCCTGTGCCTGTGCGGTCGGATTTGTCTACGCCGTTTTCTAGAATATCACGCATTAAGTCAAGATAGGCTTGCATATTTTGTTGTCCTTTGGGATAAAGCAACCCTTTGTTTTTTGTAACAAAGGGTTGCGCATTTGGTTTTTTAATTGTTATTTTTTGCCTTGTTGCGCTTCTTTGCGCTTGGCAAGCCAGTGTTCCAAGTAGTGAATACTTGTGCCACCTTTAACAAAACCTTCATCATTAAATAATTCTATGTGTAAAGGCGTGTTGGTTTTGATGCCTGTGATGGTTAGCTCGTTTAATGCTACCAACATTTTGGCAACTGCTGCTTCACGTGTATTGCCTTTTACACAGATTTTACCGATTAAACTGTCGTAGTTTGGTGGAATACGGTAACCTTGATAAATATGGCTGTCTACGCGAACACCTAAACCACCTGGTAAATGACAAGAATCAATCACGCCAGGGCTGGGTATGAAACTATATGGATCTTCTGCATTGATGCGACATTCAAAGGCATGTCCTTTTAATACAATGTCTTTTTGTTGGTATTGTAAAGGCAAGCCTGCTGCGATGCGCAATTGTTCCTGAACAATATCCACGCCTGATACTAATTCGGTAATGGGGTGTTCTACTTGTACGCGTGTGTTCATTTCAATGAAGAAAAATTCGCCGTTTTCATACAAAAATTCAAATGTTCCTGCACCGCGATAACCAATGCGTTTACAGGCAGCTACGCAGGCTTCACCAATTTTTGCACGTTCTTTTGCACTGACAAATGGGGCTGGGGCTTCTTCAATGATTTTTTGATGACGACGCTGCATAGAGCAATCGCGTTCACCCAAGTAAATTGCATTGCCGTGTTCATCGGCTAATACTTGAATTTCTACATGGCGTGGACGTTGTAAATAACGTTCCATATAGACCATAGGATTACCAAAAGCTGCTTCTGCTTCTGCTTTGGTCATTTCTACGGCTTTAAGCAATTCTTCTGGTTGTTCTACCACGCGCATACCACGACCGCCGCCGCCACCAGAAGCTTTAATAATTACAGGGAAACCTACTTTTTTAGCAATTTTAACAATTTCTTCTGGTTCTTCAGGCAGCGCACCGTCAGAACCTGGTACACAAGGTACACCTGCTTCAATCATTGCTTTTTTAGCAGAAACTTTGTCGCCCATTAAACGAATGGTGTCGGCGCGTGGACCAATAAACACGAAACCCGATTGTTCCACTTGCTCGGCAAAATTTGCGTTTTCTGCCAAGAAACCATAACCTGGGTGAATGGCTTCGGCGCGAGTTACTTCCGCCGCAGCAATAATCGCAGGAATGTTTAGATAACTTGCTGCCGAAGCAGCAGGACCAATGCACACACTTTCATCAGCTAATTTAACGTGTAAACTGTCTTTATCGGCTTCAGAGTGTACCGCCACAGTGGCGATACCCATTTCACGACAAGCACGTAATACACGCAATGCGATTTCACCACGGTTGGCAATCAAAACTTTTTTTAATTTTTTTAACATGGATAATCATTCCGTTGAACATCTTTTCAGGCAGCCTGAAAATGAATAAACAACTTGTGTTACTTGATTGAAATTTTATTGAAAAACGTTTATTCAATAATAAATAAAGGTTCACCAAATTCAACAGGTGTGCCATTTTCTACCAAAATTTCTTTTACTACGCCAGAGCGTTCAGCTTCAATTTCGTTCATTAATTTCATTGCTTCAATAATGCACAAAGTGTCGCCTTCTTTTACGCTTTGACCGACTTCAACAAAAGCTGGTGAGCTGGGGCTAGGTGAGCGATAAAAAGTACCCACCATAGGTGATTTTTGTGCATTAGATAAGTCGCGTTGAGCAGGTGCAGTAGGTGAAGATGCTGCGGCAGGTGCTGGTTCAATAGGCGCATTCACAGGTGCAACAACAGGAGATGCGTAAACCGTAGGTGCAGCAATGGGTGCGCTGGTGCGTGCAATACGAATTTTGCTTTCGCCTTCGGTTACTTCCAATTCAGCAATACTGGAACATTCAACATACTCAATCAGTTTTTGAATTTTACGTAAATCCATGATGTTAAACTCTCTATCATTAGTTAAAGATGCTGTTGCTGTGTTTTGGCAACAATAATTTGTTTAGACAAAAAACTCTGTAATTTTGGCAAAGTTAGCCGTAAAAGTCCATTAAAAACGATAAAAATCACGCTATCTTTTGATTTTTATTGAAAAAGAAAAAATCAGTAAACTTGATATAAAAAATCCTAGCGTTGTTGATATTGTTTTTGTATTCATATTGATAATGCGTTGATTTACAACAGTTTTATCAAATTTAATCTAATGATTTTAGTAAAAACCATTATTTGATGACGTTCTTTGTTTCAGGCTGCCTGAAATAAACGTTCATTGATGCTTTTTGAACGTTGATATTAAAAACGTGTTTTTGGGTATGTTTTTTATGTTGTTTTAATTTATTGATTATTAAATTATTTTTAATGTAACGCCTATTTTTTAGGTTCTCCCACTACCATAAAAATGGGAATCGCAACCATAATAGCAGCTCCTATCATTGCTGCATCAAAAGGTATGGTAACCACTGAACCTAACAACTGTCCAATGTATAAAGCTGGGTTGGTGTGTTTTTCAAGCGAGAATGTTTGCAAATAAACAGGAATGGTGGTTTCAAAATGATAGTCAGCAGGTATTTGCTCTGGTGAACGGTAAAGTGAGCCGTGAACCGTTAAGCATTGTTGATAATGTTCAGGCTGCTTATCACTGGCTTGAAAATTAAGTGCTTTTAATTTTTCAATTTCGTGATGGTTTTGTGCGTCATAACCCAAACAAAATTTTGTATAAAATGGTGTTTCTTGAGCGTCTTGTTGCTTTTTCTCTTTAAGAATAATATTTACTCTATCTACTTTATAAGCTAATGGAAAACTTGCATTTAAGATGGGCAACAGGTTTTTTTCTTCTGCTGTTTTTTTGTTTATTACATACCAATAATTTTCGCCCATCATCACTAAATCACCTGCCTGAAACATTGCTTTGTTTTGTTTAACTTGGGCAAATGCATAAACTTTATCTGTGCCGATGTCTTGGTATTTTTCGGTATAAGTGGTGGCATCTTTGTTCCATAGTGCTTGTGTGGCGCAAGCACTCAATTGGCTGGCAAGTAATAAGCTTACAATGTGGGTGAATATTTTTTTCATTTTGTTACCCTTTTAGGTGTTCTAAAAGCATTTTAACCGTTTCTTTTTTGCGTGTTTTTGTTTCATTTTTACGAATATCCAGCGTGATTTTTTGCTGTTGTTCGTTCCAGTCTATGGAAACATTGCCACCATCGCTGAGTTGTCCAAATAATAGTTCATCAGCTAATACTTTGCGGATTTTTTCTTGAATTAAACGATTCATTGGACGTGCGCCCATTTGTGGGTCAAAACCTTCTTTGGCAAGATAAGCACGCAAGTGTTTACCAAATTGTGCTTGAACGTTTTTATCAAGTAATTGTTCGCTCAATTGCGCCAAGAATTTGTCTACAACACGCTCAATAATGGGTAAAGTCAGTGGTGCAAACGGAATAATGGCATCTAAACGGTTGCGAAATTCAGGACTGAATTGTTTGTTGATTTCCTGCATTTCATCACCGCGTTCGTGCTTGCTGGTGAATCCAAATGTGGGACGACTTAATGCTTCCGCGCCTGCATTGGTGGTCATAATCAATACGACATTGCGAAAATCTGCGCTACGTCCGTTGTTGTCGGTGAGTTTGCCGTTGTCCATCACTTGCAACAAAACGTTGTAAATATCGCGATGAGCTTTTTCTATTTCGTCCAAAAGTAATACGCAATGTGGTTGTTTGTTAATGGCTTCAGTCAGTAAACCGCCTTGTTCGTAACCAACATATCCAGGTGGCGCACCAATTAAACGAGAAACAGCGTGTGCTTCCATATATTCGGACATATCAAAACGTTGCAAAGGAATGCTTAAAGAAGCAGCAAGTTGTTTGGCAACTTCGGTTTTGCCTACGCCAGTTGGTCCAGAAAATAAAAAACAACCAATGGGTTTATCAGGCAGCCCTAAACCTGAACGTGTGAGTTTGACAGCAGCAACCAATGCATCAATGGCTTGCTCTTGTCCGAATACTTTGTCTTTTAAATCACGCGCTAAATATTGTAGTTTTTGTTTGTCGTCTTGTGATACGGATTGTTCGGGAATGCGTGCTATTTTGGCAATCACGCGTTCAATCTGTGCTTTACCAATTTGTGATACACGATTGTTTGCTGGTGCAATGCGTTCTGCTGCGCCTGCTTCATCAATGACATCAATGGCTTTATCGGGTAAGAAAGATTGATTGATGTATTTTGCGGACAATTGTGCAGCTGCCTGAAAGGCTTCATCAGTGTATTGAACGTGATGATGCGATTCAAATATAGGTTTCAAGCCTTGCAAAATAGCAACGGTTTCATCAATACTGGGTTCCAATACATCAATTTTTTGAAAACGGCGATTAAGCGCGTGATCTTTACTGAATGTGGTGCGAAATTCTTCATAAGTGGTTGCACCAACACAACGAAACGAACCTTTATTTAAGGCTGGTTTCAATAAATTGGAAATGTCTATGCTACTGTCGCTGGATTTGCCAGCACCCATAATCACGTGAATTTCGTCAATAAATAAAATCGCGTGTTGATGCGCTTCCAAAGCGTTTATCAAGGCTTTAAAACGTGCTTCCAAATCACCACGATATTTGGTTCCTGCCAGTAACGCGCCTATGTCCAAAGAAAATACAGTTGCCCCAGCCAAAACTTCGGGAACTTTATTTTCTTCAATCAAATAAGCCAAACCTTCGGCTAATGCAGTTTTACCTACGCCTGCTTCACCTGTAAGCAAAGGATTATTTTTGCGACGGCGACACAAAATCTGCAACATACGTTCCATTTCTGTTTCGCGTCCAATCAAGGGATCAATTCTTCCAGCGCGAACTTCTTGATTTAAATCCACTGTATAAGCCGTTAAAGGGTCTACTTGTTGTTCTTGCTGTTCTTTGTCTTCTGACGTTTCGTCTTGTGTTGGCACGATTTCATTTAAATCTAAATTAAATTCTTGGTGGGAGATGTGTTGCAAAAACTGAAAGCGTGTTACACCGTTGATTTGCAACAAATAAGCAGCAGGACTATCGTCTTCGTCTAAAATCGCTACCACCACGTCTTCTGGTTTCACTTCTTGTTGCGAAGACTGACGCACATGAATCAAAGCACGTTGAATAATTCGTTCAAAACCAATGGTGGGTTCAGGGTCGGCATTATCCACTGTGGGCGTATTGTTTTTAATGGATTCTAATAATTGCATTTCCAGCAAAGCTAAATCTACACCACATTGATGCAATGCTGAACGCACATTAGATGAAGATTGCACAATTTTATACAGTAGATGCTCCAAGCCTACAAACTCGTGTGATTGTTGCAGAGCAAACTCGTGAACCTGTTGTAAAATTTTTTCTAGTTGTACCGAAATCATACCAATTCCTCTACTACGCACATCAAAGGGTGTCCAGCATTTACTGCTGCATTTAAGACTTGTTGCTGTTTGGTTTGTGCAACATCTTTAGTGTATCGTCCACACAAACCCTTACCTTCGTGATGCACTTGTAACATAATCGTTACAGCTTGTGTTTTAGGCAGCCTGAAAACATTTTGTAAAATATCCACCACAAAATCCATTGGCGTGTAATGATCATTCAGCAAAAAAACGCCATATTTTTTGGGTGTTGAAACTTCTTCTTTCGCGGTTTGCTGGTTCAAAGAAATTTGTTCTTGAATTTGAGTAGCAGTAGTCATAAGCGTACTTGTGTTGTATTTTTTTCTTGCATATGTGCAAAAAAGCTTATTTTCAAAAAACGTGCTTGACAGAAAATATCAAGCAAAGTAAAACGCCATATTAGCGAAAACGACGCAGCTTGTAAAATAGTTTGCTGGCTAGTTTCATTAAAATCTGCGCCACCTTTCGCTGTTTTTTTAATCTTAATTTTTGTAGGAAAGAGTAATATCTTATGGCAACTGGCACAGTAAAATGGTTCAATAATGCAAAAGGATTTGGTTTTATCACTCCTGATGCAGGTGGCGATGACTTGTTTGCACACTTTTCTGCCATCAATATGGAAGGATTTAAAACCTTAAAAGAAGGTCAAAAAGTTTCTTTTGATGTTGCAGAAGGTCCAAAAGGCTTGCAGGCGACCAATATTCAAGACGCTTAATTTCTAGGC
Organism: Neisseriaceae bacterium; assembly: GCA_017446355.1. Classification (GTDB taxonomy): domain Bacteria; phylum Pseudomonadota; class Gammaproteobacteria; order Burkholderiales; family Neisseriaceae; genus RGIG3394. The sequence goes on along the minus strand of JAFSQZ010000195.1, from coordinate 5,666 downwards.
GTAAGCAAAAAAAGACAGATGTTTGAATTAACATCTGTCTTTTTTTAGATAGAAATGCTTATGCATCGTGTATCTATTATTCTGAATAAAATGTGGCGAAACAAATCATTTCATTGTTTAGATAATCAGCAGTGTATTGGCTATACCCAGCTGCTTTGCAACGAATAATTTTGCGACTAATGGTTGATACGGTTTGTTTTAATGCAATGGCAATTTTTCTTAATGTGCATTTGTTGTCAAGATACCATTGTATGTGGTATTTTTCTAATTTGGTGAGATGGTTGTAAGCCATAATATTCCTTTCTGACTAACAACATTAAGCCTGCTACTTATCTCGCCGTTCTTTAACACAAGTGTTGTACTTGAATGTTTAATCTACCCAGCCTGAAAAGTTTTAAATAATCTAACCTTATGATTCCACACGATTTTATTGATGAACTGTTAAGCAAAGTTGATATTGTTGAAGTGATTGACCAAGCCGTACCCTTGAAAAAAAGTGGTGCAAACTATATGGCGTGTTGTCCTTTTCACAAAGAAAAATCAGCTTCATTTTCTGTGTCGCCCAGCAAACAGTTTTACCATTGTTTTGGTTGTGGCGCACACGGCTCGGCAATTGGTTTCATTATGGAATATCAAGGTTTATCGTTTACCGAAGCCGTGCATTATTTAGCTGACCGTGTGGGTTTAAAAGTGCCGCATCAAAACAATGAGCTGCCTGAAAATCCTGCACAACGCGAAGCGCGTAAAACCCAGCAGCAAAATATGGAAAACGTGATGAATCAAGCTGTTGCGTTTTACCAACAACAATTAAATGCACACGAAAATGCCAAACAGTATGTACAAAAACGTGGTTTATCGTCTGAAATCATTGCGCATTATGGCATCGGTTACGCACCAGAAGGCTGGACACCGCTTGCCAAACTTTTTCAACCTTACCCAAACGAATGGCTAATACAAACAGGAATGGTGTTGGATAACGAAGGTAGACAATATGACCGTTTTCGCCACCGCATTATGTTTCCCATTCGCAGCGCGACAGGACAAATCATCGGATTTGGTGGACGCGTATTGGACGACAGTAAACCCAAATACTTAAACTCGCCTGACACGCCATTATTTGACAAAGGCAAAAATCTTTACGGTTTATACGAAGCACGTGGTGCAATAAAAGAAGCGCAAAAAATCTTGGTGGTAGAAGGTTATATGGACGTTGTTGCTTTGGCGCAGTATGGCATCGGTTATGCGGTTGCATCACTCGGCACCGCCACTACCGCAGACCATATAAAAATCTTAATGCGTCAAACCGATGATATTTATTTCTGTTTTGATGGCGACAGTGCGGGCAAAAAAGCCGCTTGGCGTGCTTTAGAAAACGCCTTGCCACAACTAAAAGACAACAAAACCTTACATTTTCTATTTTTACCAGAAGACCACGACCCCGATAGTTACGTGCGTGAATTTGGCAAAAACGACTTTGAACAACGTTTACAAACCCAAAGTCAAACATTATCCGCGTATTTTTATAACGCACTAACCGCCGATTTAAATCTCAATCAACAAGAAAGCAAAGCCGAATTAGTACAACGCGCAGCCCCCTTACTCAAACAAATCAACGCGCCCACATTAGCATTTTTATTAAAACAACAATTAAGCGAATTAGTCGGCATTGACCCCAGTAATTTAGCGCATTTAATTGGACAAGCCGCGCCTATCCGCCATGTTAGCGCAAAAAGTTACAAACTCCCACGCGAAACATTCAGGCAGCCTGAAATGTTTACTTTGGCACAAAAACAAATTCGCACATTATTGTTTCACCCACAATGGGCAAAAGACGTATTGCTGCCTGATTATTTACCGCTTAACGATGATTATGCGTGTTTCATTCATCTTGCCCAAATTTGCCAACGACACCCATCGCAAACCATCGCCCAATTATTAGAACACCTGCGCGACACGCCTTATGAAAACACCGTCAATTATCTGTTGCAAAATATGGAACACGACAATGAATATTTGACCAAAAACAACGAAAGCGAACTTTCCGACAAAGAAGCCAAACAACAAAAAGAACGTCAAAAAAATCAACAACGCGAGTTTCAAGAGGGGATTAAACGTATGATTGATGAACTCAAAAAAGAACAAATCCAACGTCTTCGCCCACAAGCTGCACAAGGCGATGAACACGCCAAACAATTATTATTGAAACTCTTAACGCTAAAATAATTCAGGCAGCCTGAAAAATAACCGTCATTGCGAGCCATTGCAAAGCAATGGCGTGGCAATCTCCTAGATACGAAGAACGGATTTATTTAATTTCAGGCAGCCTGAAATATAATGTAAAGGTAAAATAATGAGCGAACAATATATTGATGAATTGCAACAAGCAGAAAATGAGTTGATTTTATTAAGATTTTCAGGCAGTCTGAAAAACAATAGTTTAATTAAGTATAAAAGATAAAAAGGAAAGCAACACTATGTCTATTGCCAACAACCGAAAAGCCTTTCACGACTATTTTATTGAAGAACAATTAGAAGCAGGATTGGTGTTAGAAGGCTGGGAAGTAAAAGCCATTCGTGCGGGGCGAGTGCAACTTAAAGAAAGTTATATTCACTGGAAAAAAGATGCTTTTTATTTGGTCGGTTGCCACATCACCGCTTTACCAACAGCTTCTACACACGTTAAACCCAATCCTGTTCGCGCCAGAAAACTTTTGTTAAATCAACGCGAAATCAATAAACTGATTGGGAAAACCGAACGTGCTGGTTACACGATTGTGCCTTTAAATTTGCACTTTACGCGCGGACGAATTAAAGCCGAGATTGGTTTAGCCAAAGGTAAAAAACTACACGATAAACGTGATGCGTCCAAAGAAGCGGATTGGAAACGTGAAAAACAACGTTTAATGAAACACGAACGTTAAATCCAAACGATAATGCTAGTTGTTAATGTAGACAAAATGTCTAAAATAGTTTTTTTAAAATGTTTAACTGCATAACACGCTTGCAATCTTGTCTACAAAGTCTAAAATACCAGCTTTTGTTTTTATTTTCGTTATTTAAAGAAGACCCATTATGGCACAAACCTTATACGATAAACTTTGGAACAGCCACATTGTCCGCGAAGAAGAAGATGGTACTGTGTTGCTGTATATTGACCGTCATTTAGTTCACGAAGTTACCAGCCCGCAAGCATTTGAGGGCTTAAAATTAGCCAATCGAAAACTTTGGCGTGTAGACAGCGTGGTTTCTACTGCTGACCACAATACACCTACCAGTGATTGGGATAAAGGTATTCAAGACCCAATTTCTAAATTGCAAGTGGACACATTAGACAGCAATATTAAAGAATTTGGCGCGTTGGCGTATTTCCCTTTTAAAGACAAAGGGCAGGGGATTGTGCATGTGATGGGTCCTGAACAAGGCGCAACACTGCCATGTATGACGGTGGTGTGCGGTGATTCGCATACTTCAACACACGGCGCATTTGGCGCATTGGCGCACGGTATTGGTACTTCCGAAGTGGAACACACAATGGCAACCCAATGTATTACTGCCAAAAAATCCAAATCTATGTTGATTGAAGTTTCAGGCAGCCTGAAAGCAGGGATTACAGCCAAAGACCTTGCTTTATACATTATTGGACAAATTGGCACAGCAGGTGGCACAGGTTATGCCGTTGAATTTGGTGGTTCAGCCGTTCGCAGTTTGAGTATGGAAGGACGTATGACGCTGTGTAATATGGCGATTGAAGCAGGTGCGCGTTCAGGTATGGTTGCTGTGGACGATACCACCATTAACTACGTTAAAGACAAACCTTTTGCACCAAAAGGTGAAAATTGGGATAAAGCCGTTGCTTACTGGAAAACTTTGGTTTCAGACGATGGTGCGGTATTTGACAAAACATTCCGTTTCAACGCCGAAGATATTGAACCACAAGTAACGTGGGGAACATCGCCAGAAATGGTGTTAAGCATCAATGATTGCATTCCTAATCCAGCTGATGAGCAAGATGCTGTTAAACGTGCGGGTATGGAACGTGCGTTAGAATATATGGGTTTAAGCGCAGGCACACCTATCAATCAAATTCCTGTGGATATTGTTTTTATCGGTTCTTGCACCAATAGTCGCATTGAAGATTTACGCGCTGCTGCTGCTGTGGCAAAAGGTCGCCGTAAAGCAGACAACGTGCAACGTGTTTTGATTGTACCTGGTTCAGGCTTGGTAAAAGCGCAGGCTGAAGCTGAAGGTTTGGACAAAATCTTTATTGAAGCAGGTTTTGAATGGCGCGAACCAGGTTGTTCAATGTGTTTAGCGATGAATGCAGACCGTTTAGAACCACAACAACGTTGCGCGTCCACTTCCAATCGTAATTTTGAAGGTCGTCAAGGCAATGGCGGACGTACACATTTAGTTAGTCCAGCTATGGCAGCCGCAGCAGCGGTAACGGGACATTTTACTGATGTTCGCACCTTGTAAACAAACGTATTCAGGCTGCCTGAAAGTTAGGAAAAAATATGAAATCCTTTAATACACTTAAAGCTTTGGTTGCACCATTAGACCGCAACAATGTAGACACCGATGCAATCATTCCTAAACAATTTTTAAAATCCATTAAACGTTCTGGTTTTGGCGTAAACTGTTTTGACGAATGGCGTTATTTAGATCATGGCGAACCAGGTATGGACAACAGTAAACGACCACTTAATCCAGAATTTTCGCTGAATCAAGCGCGTTATCAAGGCGCGCAAATTTTGCTGACACGCAAAAATTTTGGTTGTGGCTCATCACGTGAACACGCACCTTGGGCATTAGATGATTACGGTTTTCGCGCCATTATTGCCCCCAGTTTTGCCGATATTTTCTTCAATAATTGTTATAAAAATGGCTTATTGCCCATCGTATTAAGTGAAGAAAATGTGGAGCAACTCTTTCAAGAAACGTTTGCCAACGAAGGCTATCAGTTAAACATTGATTTGCCTGCACAAACCGTAAGCACACCCAGTGGCAAAGTTTTTCACTTTGACATTACCGAGCATCGCAAGCATTGCTTGCTCAATGGTTTAGATGAAATCGGCTTAACCTTGCAACACGCTGATGAAATCAAAGCTTTTGAAAACCAACGCAAAGCACAACAACCTTGGTTATTTCACCAAATTTAATATTTTCAGGCTGCCTGAAACAAACTAAATAATTGCTAGACTATTAAAGCAATCATTACTTTTAAAACCAAAACTTTTCAGGCAGCCTGAATGTTTATTTTTCAATAAAAATGGTTTCAGGCAGCCTGAAATCATTTGTTCTCGCAGATACATAAAAGGAAATCCTTATGACCAAACAAATCGCTATTTTACGCGGAGACGGTATCGGTCCTGAAATTGTCGGACAAGCTGTACGCGTATTAGACAAACTGATTGAACAAGGTTTAGATGCCACTTATCAATTTGCTCCTTTGGGTGGTGAAGCGTATGACCAATACGGTTCGCCTTATCCTGAATACACGCAAAACATTTGTCGTCAATCCGATGCTGTATTACTGGGCGCGGTAGGCGGTCCAAAATACGACACATTAGATCGTCCTTTACGTCCTGAACGTGGTTTATTAGCCATTCGTAAAGACTTAAATTTATTTGCCAACTTGCGTCCAGCACTCTTGTATAAAGAACTTG
>JAFSQZ010000194.1 GCA_017446355.1 Neisseriaceae bacterium | reverse complement strand
CGCGACCACTTAAAATAGAGCGAGTATTGCCAGAAGTGCCACCGTCTTCACTGATGTTTAGAATTTTGCGGAATTCTTCAACATTTTTATATTTTAATTGGAATGTTTGTGATAACAATGGTCCTAATTCTTGGACTTTATTGCGCATTTCCAATTCATCAGTGGTTTTCTTCAACATCTCTTCACGAGGTGCAACGTTGATGATGTTGCCATGACGTTTCATTTCTAAAGCACGTGCATCTAATACCAAATCCAATGCTTGATCCCAAGGCACATCGTGCAATGAAATGGTCATTTTGCCTTGAACAGAATCACTGGCAACAATATTCATACCTGATTCTTTTGCCAAAATTTGCAAAATAGTACGCACATCAACATCTTGGAAATCCAAAGAAATCACTTTGCCTTTAAATGATTTATTTTTTTGATTACCTGCACCAGCAGAAACTACTTTTTTATCTGCAGCAATTTGAATGCTTTGATGACCATTGCTGCCTGAAATGCTGTGCTTCCAAGCACCTTGGTTACGAATAGTAATTTGTGTGTCATTACCTAAACGTTTTACACTCACTTTTTGAACAGGTGTTGAAAAATCACGCACATCTAAATTACGTTGGTCTTTAGTTGCTAAAGGATAATTTTTTAGGGTAACAATCAATAAATCACCCTGTCTTTTTACTTGTGCGTCACCTTGATAATTGTGCGTCAATTCAATCACACCACTGCCTGCATTGCCTTTGTGAAAATCAATATTAACAGGTGCAGATTGTTGTGATGCGTATGCATTTGATGTTTGTTCCACGTAGGTGCGTTGTGGTTGGGTTTGAACAGGAGCTGCAACTGTTCTAGCCGCTGTATTGGTGTTGTTGGCTTCAGTTACATAAATCCAAACTTCATTACCTTTAACTTTGGTATTGTATTGTGATTCCTTATTTAAGCTAAGCAATACACGCGCATAATTACCGTTTACTGCAGTTGCAACACTATTTAATAACGCATCATTAAATGATAAACCTTTTTGCGCCATATTGATGTTTGTACCAGCGAAATCCAAAGCGATGCGTGCGGGGGAATCAGTAACAAAACCACTAGGTTCTACTACATCTTTGTCAAAACGGATTTTTACCACGCGCTGACTATCAGGTAAAACAGATACGTTGATTGCAGTGATGTTACCCGCTGATGCTGTTTGCAATACCAACCCCAATGCGAGAGCGGAAAGTGCTTTAATGGAATTTTGTTTCATTTTGCTAACCTCAATGATTTAAAAAAATTATTTCTTGTTTTCATTTGATTCAGATGCTTCTGCGGATAATGTAGCAGGACGATTGATCCAATTACCTTCTGCATCTTCAACCACTTCAATCAATTCAATACCATCAGCGGTAATTTTACTGATTCTGCCGTAGTTTTGCCCTAAATAGTTACCTGGTCTTACTGTGTAAGTATGTCCATCTACTTCTACTAGACCCGCCATTTTTTGTTTGGTTCCTATTGAACCTTTGAATGTGATGTTTTCTAGACTGTAATTTTCCAGTATTTCTTTAGGACGATCCATATCTGGCATATTGGCATTTTGTGTTGCAGAACGCATTTTAGCAATGTCAAATGCATGTGTGCCTACGCTAGGTGGTGCAAAATAGGCTGTATGCTCTAAAGGTGCTGGCGGTTCAACAGGGGTAATTTTAGTTTTTGCATCATCTCGTTGTTCTCTCATCCAATCTTGCAAATCACCATGTTCCCCCGAACAAGCTGACAGTGCAATCAGTGATGATAAGAGTAAAAATTTCACTTTCATTTTATTTCCTCATTTAGATTACACATTATTCGGTTTCAGATGCCGCAGATGCCGCAGAAGCAGCTTTTACATCTAATGCTTTATAAGTATTTGCCAACGCATCAAACGTTAACTTGCTACCTGTTGCACTTTTTGTATCCACATTTTTCAATGACAAGTCAGATAAGGTAACAATACGTGACATCCGTCCCATATCACGTGCAAAGTTAATAATTTGTTCGTGAGTACCTGTTACTGAAATTGCAAATGGTAACCGTTGAATTTGTTCATCTTTCACAACAGCTTGAGGCGTTACATTGTTCATTGTTAAACCATTTTTCGCCGCAGCTTGGTGCATTTCCTGAATTAAGCTAGGAATTTGTGCATCTGTTGGCAATTGTTTCAACAACACATTGGTAGATTCCTCAATTAAGGTCAATTCTTGCTTCAAGTTTTCTAGGCTAGCAGCCATTTGAGCTTTACTTGTGTATTCGCTTTTGAGCGAGTCTTCCTTCTCTTGTGCTGCTTGATATTCTTCAATTTGAGACTGGAACAAAATAAAATAACCAAGCACTAAAATAAGCACAGCAAGGACTGCTGCTATAACTAATTGTACCCCTTTGCTTTGCAAATACAGTTTATTGATGTCTAGTGATGATGATTTCATTATTGTGCTCCTTGTTGTGATTCAGATGGTGAAGAAGCTGATGTACTTACGTCCGTATCAACATGTAGTTTTTGCTCCACCAAGACAGCTTGTAATGAAAATTCTTGTGCACCATCACCTTTTTTAATACTCAATAATTCTGGTTGATCAAACACACCTGTGCTTGGTAAAGCAGTCATTAAAAGAGCCACTTTGTTATCACTTACTGCACGACCAGAAATGGTGTAAGTACGATTCTCTTTAGAGTTTCTACTGTTTTTCTTGTTGACTTCCAATACTGTGATGTATGCACCTTCTGGATCAACTTGGTCTAAAGTGTCCAGCACACGAGCACCTTCAAAACGTTTCACATCTAGCTCTTCAATTTTTTGTTTACGTGCTAAAAATTGACGTTTGCGCTCTCGTAACTCTTTGACTTCAGCTATTTCTGCATCTAGTGTCTTAATACCTGCTTCTAGGCTTTCATTACGGCTGTTCTGAGTGGCGAT
>JAFSQZ010000193.1 GCA_017446355.1 Neisseriaceae bacterium | reverse complement strand
TTCCATATCATTATGAAAAACATCGTTATCTTAATTTCAGGACGTGGCAGCAATATGCAAGCCATTGTAAACGCCAATATTCCCAACGCAAAAATTGCAGCAGTATTGTCCAACAACCCCAATGCCGCTGGTTTAACTTGGGCAGCTGAACACGACATTCCTGTTGCTGCCTTAAATCACAAAGACTATTCCAGTCGCGAAGCATTTGACCAAGCAATGATGACATTGATTGACCAATTTGCGCCAGACTTGGTTGTGTTAGCGGGCTTTATGCGCATTCTCACTCCAGCATTTTGTCAACATTATGCCAACCGTTGCATCAACATTCACCCATCACTTTTGCCAGCGTTCACAGGTTTACACACCCATCAACGCGCAATAGACGAAGGTTGTCGCATCGCAGGCTGTACCATTCACTTTGTTACCGCAGAATTAGACAACGGTCCGATTATTGCACAAGGCGTTGTCCCCATTTTAGACGATGACAACGAAGAAACACTGGCTGCGCGTGTATTAACAGTGGAACACATTTTGTTTCCACAAGCTGTTGCTGATTTTGTTTCAGGCAGCCTGAACATTCAAGGCAAACGCGTCATCAAAACCAATGCTTGCGATGCCAAGCTAAAATTACTGGCTTAAATTATGAAACACATTACCCTATCGCGCCGCCAGCTTCTACTTTCAGGCAGCTTAATATTACCCACATTCTTACACGCAGGCGCACAACGTGAAGAAACTTTATCTGATGATGTTGCCAGCGTAATGCGACAATCAGTAGAAAACGCCTCACCTGCACGTTTGGTTTTTCAACGCGCTGCTGACGGACAACGTTGGCTAAACGATATGTCTGTACGATTAACACGATTTATTGATGATGAATTGTATCGTCGCCGACTATTGATACAAATCCAATACGAAGCCGCCCGCGCTGATCTCAATCCACAGTTAATTCTCGGTTTAATAGAAGTAGAAAGTGGTTTTCGTCAATATGCCATCAGCAATGTTGGCGCAAAAGGCTTAATGCAAGTAATGCCCTTTTGGCAACGCTACATTGGCAACGAAACACACAACTTATTTGATGTGCGCACCAATTTGCGCTACGGCTGCACCATTTTGCGCCACTACAACAACCTAGAAAACAACAACATCACACGCGCCCTTGCGCGATACAATGGCAGTCTAGGCAGCAACAAATATCCCAACGCCGTTCTTGGCGCGTGGCAAAACCGTTGGCAATGGCAAGCTTAATCAAACTCGCCACAACATAATGACGTTTTTACAAACCTTTCAGGCAGCCTGAATAGATGTTAAAAATTGAAAACCTTTGCAAAACCTAACTATGAATAAAAAATCACCCTACGGCGTTTCATTTTTATTTAAATAGTAGGTTTTGCAAAGGTTTCAGACTGTGCAAAACTTTCTCACTTAACACGTTAATCCAAAAACAATCCATTTAATCGCGCACATAAACGGTTTGCACATCGTAATCGTCTTCATTCCAATCTTCGTCATCGTTTTCACATTCATTTTGCCACGCAGTTTCTTTACTCAACGAAGAATCCAAACCACTTTCCAAACGCAAAACCGACAACAAATGATACATATCATCAGGCAAAGGCGTTTCAAACGACATCAATTCATCGGTTTTTGGGTGAATAAAACTCAAACGATAAGCATGTAAAGCTTGACGTTTTAAGTTTTTAACCACTTCTTTAACGGTTTCTGAACAAGTATGACGTGGATTACCGTATACAGGATCGCCAGACAAAGGGTGGCGTGCTTCGCGCATATGTACACGAATTTGATGTGTACGCCCTGTTTCCAAGCTGCATTCAATATAACTGTGTGCTGCGTAACGTTCCAAAACTTTCACGTGTGTTATCGCTTCTTTACCACCAAATTTAACAACCGCCATTTTCAAACGATTATGTGGGTCGCGACCAATTAAGGTTTCAATTTTGCCATCATACGGCACCACACCATCAGCCACAGCGCGATAAATGCGTTTAACACTGCGATTTTGCAATTGTTGCACCAAATGATTTTGTGCAGGCAGCGTTTTGGCAACCACCATTAAACCACTGGTATCTTTGTCTAAACGATGCACAATTCCTGCACGCGGCACTTGCGATAATTCCGTTGCATACGCCAATAAACCATTGAGCAAAGTTCCTGTCCAATTACCCGCTGCTGGGTGTACCACCAAACCTGCTGGTTTGTTAATCACCAAGACATCATCGTCTTCATACACAATATTTAACGGTATCTTTTCAGGCAAAAACGCTTGGTTTTCTTCACTTTGTTGCACCAAAACACGTAAATTTTCACCACCAATCAATTTGTGTTTGGGAGAAACGGTTGCATCATTTAGCCACACAAAACCATCTTTAATCCACGTGCTTAAACGACTGCGCGAATATTCAGGCAGCAATTTTGCCAACGCAGCATCTAAACGCATACCTGCAAAATCCAATGGAACAGTAAATAAAATCGGTTTCTGTTCACTTGCTTCTACCGTAAAAAGCAAATCATCGTTATAATCTAGTTCGTTTTCAATAGAAAGTGTATTATTCATGAAAAAAATTCTTTTAATTGTTTCTTTGGCAAGCGTCCTAGCTGCCTGTTCCACCAATACCAGCACCATCAGTGAAAATGCAAAATTAACACAAAATTGGAGTGCTGCCGAAATTTATAATGAAGCGAGAAATGAGTTAAACAGTGGCAATTATACGCGAGCCATTGAACTCTATGAACTGTTACGTGCGCGTCAATCTGAAGGACGCTACACAGAACAATCTTTATTAGAGTCTGCTTTTGCACATTATAAACAGGAAGAACCTGCCAAAGCCCTTGCTGATTTAGCACGCTTTGAAAAAAACTTCCCCGCCAGTGTGGATATGGATTACGCCCTTTATTTACGCGGTTTGATTTTATTTGATGAAGACAAATCTTTCTTAAATAAACTGGCTTCGCAAGACTGGTCTGATCGCGACCCAGAAGCCAATCGCCGCGCTTATTTACAATTTGAACGTTTGGTTCGCCAGTATCCACAAAGCAAATACGCCAAAGATGCCACAGAGCGTATGGCAAAATTAGTGGACGCAATGGGTGGACACGAAATTTCCATCGCACGCTATTATGCCAAACGTGGCGCACATCTTGCTGCCAACAATCGTGCGCAACGTGTCATCAGTCAATACCAAAACACGCGCCACGTGGAAGAAGCTTTGGCCATTATGGTGTATACCTACGAACAAATGGGCAACACACAATTAAAAGATGACACCACTCGTGTTTTGCAAGCCAACTTCCCCAACAGCCCTTATTTAACCAAACCTTGGCAAGCAAACGATATGCCTTGGTGGCGTTATTGGAAATAAGGTTTAATGGGATTAACGCTTTTCAGGCTGCCTGAAATCACTTTTAAAAACGTCCTAAATCATGTTAGGGCGTTTTTATTGTTCCAACGCATTATTGTTCATCACTTAACCATTTTAACCACCACCCTAAACACCGAACAAATAAACTCATCATATTGTTTTACAAATATTTTTTCATTTCACGCAACATCATCAAAGCAATATGGAGTTTACAAAGGTTTTCGCGCTTTGATTAACGTGCTTAAAAATGGCAAAATGCGCTATTTTTTAAGCGTTTTTAGGAACAAAAAATGACGATTTTATCAGTAGAAAATGCCAGTTTTGCCGTAGGACATGTCGCCTTATTAGACAAAACCCAATTTCAACTTTACGCAGGAGAAAAAGTAGGCTTAATTGGTCGCAACGGCGTGGGAAAATCGTCTTTTTTAAAAATTTTGGCAGGCGTGCAAAAATTAGACGATGGACAAGTGGTTTGTCAAAATGGCTTAAAAATTGTGTATGTGCCACAAGAAAGTTTTTTTAATCAAAAAGATACGGTTTTTAATGTTGTTTCCGAAGGTTTAGGAGAAATGCGTGATGTATTGCAAGCGTTTCACGCCGTCAGTCATCAATTGGAACAACAACAAGATGAATATTTAATCAAAAAACTCAATGAGTTACACAATAAAATTGATGCTTTAAATGCTTGGCAGTTTGATGCTTCTATTAAACAAACCATTAGTGAATTAGGGCTGCCTGAAAACGAAAAACTGGCTAATTTATCAGGCGGACAAAAAAAACGCGTGGCTTTGGCACAAGCTTGGGTACAAAAACCTGACGTATTGTTGCTGGACGAGCCAACCAATCACTTGGATATTGATGCAATTATTTGGCTAGAAAATTTATTGCAAAGTTTTTCAGGCAGTATGGTATTGATTAGCCACGACCGCCGTTTTTTGGACAATGTTACCCAACGCATTGTGGAACTGGATCGTGGTGTTTTACGCAGCTATGAAGGAAATTTTGCGTATTATAGTGAGAAAAAAGCCCAAGAATTGATGGTAGAAGCGGAACACAATCGTCTTTTTGATAAATTTCACGCTCAAGAAGAAGCGTGGATCAGAAAAGGCATTGAAGCACGACGCACACGCAACGAAGGACGCGTAAAACGATTGGAAGAATTGCGCCGTCAACGTGCAGCACGACGTGAGCGACAAGGTTCGGTAAACTTTCATTTAGATGTGGGCGAAAAAAGTGGCAAAATCATTGCACAATTAGAAGATGCCAGCTTTGAATATCCCAACAAACCCATTATGCACCGTTTCTCCACCACCATTCAACGTGGCGACAAAGTTGGTTTAATCGGTGCAAATGGTATGGGCAAAACCACGTTTCTTAAACTGATTTTAGGTGAGCTTTCCCCTACTTTTGGCAAAATTCGTTTAGGCAGCAAACAAGAAGTTGCCTATTTTGACCAATTTCGCAGCGCACTGAATGAAAACGATTCCGTGTTTTACACTTTGGGACAAGGTAATGATTTTGTGGAAATTAACGGCAAAAAACGCCACGTAATGAGTTATTTAGAAGATTTTCTCTTTCACCCTGCACGCGCACAAAGTCCCGTTTCATCGTTATCAGGCGGCGAACGCAACCGCTTATTGCTTGCCAAATTATTTACGCGCCCTGCCAATATTCTCGTGTTAGACGAACCAACCAACGATTTAGACATTGACACGCAAGAACTTTTAGAAGAACTTTTGCGTGATTATCAAGGCACGGTATTTTTGGTGTCGCACGACCGTATGTTTTTAGACAACGTCATCACACAAAGCATTGTTTTTGAAGGAAATGGCAGCCTGAAAGAATATGTTGGTGGTTATCAAGATTATTTAGATGCCAAAACACGTGAACAAAATATTCAGGCAGCCCATTTATCAAAAACCGAAACACCGCATAACGAACCCAAAGAAAAAATCAAAAACAACCGCAGCATCAAATTATCTTTTAACGAACAACGCGAACTCACCGCGCTGCCTGAACAAATCAACGATTTAGAAACAGAACAAGCCGAAATTAACCAACAACTTTCCAACCCAGAAATTTTCCGCGACTACGAAAAAGCTGGTGCATTGCAACAACGCGCTGAAACCATTGAAAATGAATTATTAGAAAAATTAGAGCGTTGGGAATATTTAGAAAACAAACAACAAGGTATTTTGATGGAATAATCATTCATCAAAAATCAGGGTAAATGAAAATATTACTGAAAAACTGCTTTTAATGTGTTGCACTTAAATATTCAATCTACCCTGCCTGAAAGCTAAATACAGATAAAGGAAAATCATTGAATACCATTCAAACCATTAGTGAAAACAGCCACTTAATTCGTCATCAAAATTTATGGATTGAAGAAACGGCAATTGACCAATTGCGTTATACAGCAAAATTAGCAGGAATGCTAAACGTTTGTGGTATGCCTGATTTGCACCCTGGACGAACTTATCCAATTGGTGCAGCGTTTTTTACGGCAGATAAAATTTATCCTGCATTGGTAGGTGGTGATATTGGTTGTGGAATGTCTTTATGGCAAACTGAATTGGTTCGCCGTCAAAATTTAGATAAATTAGAAAAAAAGATTGGTAATATTGACAAAGAATTATCGTCCGAACAAGCCGAAAATTTATTGGGTTTTCCACCCAAAACACAAGCAAACGGCACAATTGGCGCAGGCAATCATTTTGCAGAAATTGTGCAAGTTGAACATATTTTTCAACCCGAAACTGCGAAAAAATTAGGCATTAACGAACAAGCATTGCAACTGATTGTTCATTCTGGTTCTCGTGGTTTAGGTGGAGAAATTTTGCGTACGTATTTAAGTAAATTTAATTATGAACCACTCAATGCAAATAGCGAAGACGCAAATAATTACTTTCAACAACACAATTTAGCATTAGCGTATGCTGTTGAAAACAGATGCTTAATTGCACAACGCATTTTTCACAATTTAAAAACAACAGGCAATCAACTTATTGATATTTTTCATAATTTTGTTGAAAAAACGTGTATTGCAGGGCAGAACGGTTATTTGCATCGCAAAGGTGCCGCTGCAAGCGATAAACAATTTGCCATTATTCCAGGTTCAAGAGGTAGTTTTTCTTATTTAGTGGCAACAAAACCCAATGATTTGGCTCTTAATTCAATCGCGCACGGTGCGGGTCGCAAATGGAAACGCAGTGATTGTCAAGCGCGTTTGATGAATAAATTTAGTACAGAACAGTTAAAACGTACCCAATATAAATCACGAGTAATTTGTGAAGACAAAGGCTTATTGTATGAAGAAGCACCGCAAGCCTATAAAGACATTGAAAGTGTGATTGTGGCTTTGGTGGACGCTGATATTATTCAACCGATTGTACGTTTTTCACCTGTTTTAACTTATAAAAAACGAGCCAATAATGAATAAATACGAAACTGAACAAGAATTTTTGGATAATCAACGCTTGTTATATGCAGGAAAAATTAACAAAATTTTAACACAGGTATTATGCACACAATTTCCTGATGAAACCGATGCATTTTTATTGCAAACTGTTCCTGACCAAATGGAGATTACATATCTCCTATTGTTAAATCCTGTTACAGTGGTTGCCATTGAAATACCATATGAAGAAAATGCTCATATAGATAATGTAGTAATAGAAAAAATTCCTGTTGATAAATATAAAAAAGGGCAATCTTCTTGGTATAGAAGAAATTTAGATATAGCCATTAAATTGCAAAAACAAAATATCACTAGAAAAGAATAAATTTTATGTTAATCATTCAAATTTCCGCTGCACAAGGTCCAATAGAATGTTGTTTAGCCGTGCTAAAAACATTAAAAAAATTATGTCATCAAGCAAATAAACAAAACTTAAAATATGATTTTCTCGCTTTACAAAATAGAATGGGCGAATTTGAAGGTACAGAAGTTTTTTCCATATTGCAAGAAGCTTGGGACAATCCTATTAAAAAACAAAAAGCGTTACCAAAATCCATTACCATCAGTATTGAGAGTAAAGATGAAATACTAGAACAACAATTTATCAATCACTGGATAGGCACAATACAATGGATTTGCCCCAGCCCATTTCGTCCTAACCATAAAAGAAAAAATTGGTTTATTGGTTTGCGTGTGATAGAAAATGCAGAACAAAGTATTTTTTCTGATAAAGACATTCAAATAACAACGATGCGTGCCAGCGGTGCAGGCGGACAACATATTAACAAAACTAATTCCGCAGTTAGAATAACACATATTCCAACAGGTTTATCTGTGAGAGTAGAAAGCGAACGCAGTCAGCATCAAAACCGTAAAATGGCTCTTTTACTGTTAAACGCCAAATTACAGGAAAAAAATTTAGAACAAATAAATGCAGTAGATAAAACCAAACATCAACATCATCACGAAATAGAACGTGGTAATCCTGTGCGTTCGTTTAAAGGTTTGGATTTTATTGAAATTTAATTTCAGGCAGCCTGAAAAACAATATTTTCCAATTTATCAAAACCAATCATTGCATTCATTAGCGCAAATTGAGAAGCGTTGAATAATTCGTCCAAACCAAAATCACGTGCTTGCAATAGGCCATTTTGCAATAATCTTGCACGCGTTGTACCTGCTAATAGCGGATTTTTGGGCGTTATCCAAACGCCATTAAAACAAATAGCAATATTGGCAATGGTAGTATCGGTAACCTTTCCATTGCGCACGATTAATACATCATCTGCTTGCTCGCGTGCGTTAAACAGTGTGTCCAATGCTTGGCGGTTAAGGTATTTTCGTGGATAAACCACATCACTTTCCATCACTTTCAAACTTGAAATCATTCTTTTTTGATACGTAAAAAACGCCACATTATGCAGGCAGCCTGATGTGTCATAAATCACTTTGCAACGATATAAACCCTTGTTTTTAGGCTGAATAATTGTTGCCAAATCAAACATTAAAGGACTAGAAATGGATTGTTTTATGCGCTTTTCGTGAAAAAACAGATGCTGCGCTTTGCCATTTTCTACGCGAATGGTTTCAAAAAGTAAAATAGGTTTTGGCTTTAAGTTCATTGAATTCTTTCTTGGCTTTGCTGTCTACGGTGATGCCACCACCGCTGAAAAAATAAAGTTGTCCGTCTGCATTTTGTCCAACAAAACGAATCAATACAAAACTTTTACATACTTTGCCATCATAATGAATAAATACACCTGTATAAAAACCGCGTTTATGATGTTCAATTTGCTCGATAAGTTGGCAAACACGGCGTTTTGGTGTACCAGTAATAGAACCAGCTGGCAATAAATTAGCAAATAAATCGCCTAAATTTTCTGCATAATGTGTTTTCAGGCTGCCTGAAATTTTGCTGCTGGTTTGCCAAATCGCCCCTTTTTTCGTGTGGATTTTTTCAAAATAACGAAATTTTTCTACCTTTGCGCCGTGTGTTACTTTGTTTATATCGTTGCGCATCAAATCTGTGATAAGTGTTTGTTCACTCAATTCTTTTTCGTCTTTACGCAAGATTTTTTTGGCATTTTTAAGCTTGGCATTGATGGTGCCTTTCATTGGATACGTGGTGATTTTGCCTTTTTTGATGGTAACAAATTTTTCAGGCGTGAAACACACAAACTGATTTTTTAGCATCAACACCAACGGCGCAGAAGAATATTGATAGATTTGTTTTAAACTTAAATCGGTTTGAATGGGAGTGGGAAAGCACAGATTAAAAAGATAACATTCACCATTTTTAATATATTGTTTCACACGTTTAAATGCCTGTTGATACACAGAAAATACTACTGGAAAGGTGTTTAATGTGTAATGCAAACGCTGTTTTGACGCAGATTGGGCTGCCTGAAAACGAAAAGAAATGCCTTGTTTTTTGGCATCTTTTAACGCACACACCATATCATTTTCAGGTGTATCAAAACTAATTAACGCCACAAATGGTTGCTTGTGGCGACTGAATTCATTCATTTGTGTAATGTGTTTTTGTTGCATCACGCCATATCCTAGTGTTGCATTATTTCAGGCTGCCTGAAATCCGTTATACCAAATATTTTATAGAAAAGTGAAAAGTCTTATTCTTTGTTATAAAGATTTTCCTTTCGTTTTATTTTGGGTCTGAATAACGCATTTTGCAGGTATTTTGAAAATAGTGAAAAATACATCTACGAAAATTAAGCTGCCTGAAAATATATTTGTTTTCAGGCAGCTTGTTGATTTAAATACAATTACAATGTATCAATAATCGCATTTAATGTTGCACTTGGACGCATTACTTGGCTGGTTGCCGCTGCATCTGGAGCATAATAGCCTTTGATGTCTACTGCTTGTCCTGCTTTCGCACTTAATTCTGCCAAAATTTGAGTTTCTTTTTCAGCAAGTTGTTGGGCAACTGGTGCAAAAGTCGCTTGCAATTGTGCGTCTTTGCTTTGTGCTGCCAAAGCTTCTGCCCAATACATAGCGATGTAGAAATGGCTACCACGATTGTCTAACTCGCCTACTTTGCGTTTTGGTGATTTGTCGTTAAGCAGTAATTTTTCTGTTGCGGCATCTAATGTTTCTGCCAACACTTGTGCTTTGGCATTGCCTGTTTTTTGCGACAAATGTTCTAATGACACGGCTAATGCCAAGAATTCACCTAAACTGTCCCAACGTAAATGGTTTTCTTGCAAGAGTTGTTGCACGTGTTTGGGCGCAGAACCACCTGCCCCTGTTTCAAACATACCGCCACCATTCATTAAAGGCACAATAGACAACATTTTTGCGCTGGTGCCTAATTCTAAAATTGGGAATAAGTCAGTTAAGTAATCGCGCAATACGTTACCTGTTACAGAAATGGTGTCTTCGCCATTTTTCATACGTTTTAAGGTATGCAAACAAGCATCAGCTGGGGCAAGTACGCGAATATCCAAGCCGTTGGTGTCTAATTGGGCTAAATATTGATGAACTTTTTTCAATACTTGCGCATCGTGTGCGCGTTTTTCATCTAACCAAAATACGGCTGGCATACCGCTTAAACGTGAACGTTTTACAGCCAATTGTACCCAATCTTTAATCGGTGCATCTTTGGCTTGACAAGCACGCCAAATATCACCTTCTTCTACATTATGACTGGTTAAAACATTGCCTTGTTCATCAATGAGTTCCACTTTACCATCGGCTTCAATTTCAAAGGTTTTGTCGTGTGAACCATATTCTTCTGCTTTTTGCGCCATCAAACCTACATTAGGCACAGTACCCATAGTGGTTGGGTCAAACGCGCCATTTTCACGACAGAAGTCCATCACAACTTGGTATAAAGTTGAATAGCAGCTATCTGGCAATACTGCTTTGGTGTCTTGTGCTTTGCCTTCTTTGTTCCACATACGACCAGAGTTGCGAATCATTGCTGGCATAGATGCGTCTACAATAACATCACTTGGCACGTGTAAATTGGTAATACCTTTGTCGCTGTCTACCATCGCAATATCTGGTGCATCAGCAAATGTTTGCTCAATGGCTGCCTGAACGCCTTGACGAGTTGTTTCGTCCAATTTATCCAAGTTTGCTAATAAGTTACCAAAACCATTATTAACATTCACGCCAGCTGCTGCCAATTCTTTACCGTATTTTTCAAACACAGGCGCGAAGAATACTTTTACCGCATGACCGAACATAATGGGGTCAGACACTTTCATCATTGTGGCTTTTAAGTGTAAAGAGAACAATACGCCTTGTTGTTTCGCATCGGCAACTTGCTCACTTAAAAAGTTCACTAAAGCTTTTTTGCTCATAAAAGTGGCATCAATAATTTCGCCTGCTTTTAATGCTAAAGGTTTACGCAATTCTTTGCTGTTACCTGCTTTATCGGTAAACACAAATTTCACAGTGGTTTCATTAGGAACGGTTACCGATTGTTCATTATGGAAAAAATCACCAGCAGTCATTGTGGCTACGTGTGATTTAGACGCTTTTGTCCATTCGCCCATACTGTGTGGGTATTTTTTCGCAAAGTTTTTCACTGCTTTTGGCGCACGGCGGTCAGAGTTACCTTCACGCAAAACAGGATTTACCGCACTACCTTTAATACGATCATAACGTTCACGAATAGCCTTTTCTTCATCTGTTTGTGGGTCGGCAGGAAAATCTGGCACGGCAAAACCTTTGCCTTGTAATTCTTTAATGGCTGCCACTAATTGTGGTACAGAAGCACTGATGTTAGGCAATTTAATCACATTCGCTTCAGGCTGCGTAACCAATTTACCCAATTGAGCCAATGCATCTGCAACGCGTTGATTTTCAGGCAGCTTGTCGGCAAAAGTCGCCAAAATACGACCTGCAAGTGAAATATCGGCTGTTTCAAATTGCACGTCTGCATGTCGTCCAAAAGCGCGTACAATGGGCAACAATGATTGAGTTGCCAACATAGGTGCTTCGTCAGTGTGGGTATAAATAATGGTTGATTGAGTCATGATGAATCCATTCCTTCTTAATTGCGGTTAGATAAATCTTCTTATTTAGGCTGCCTGAAACCAAGCAACAAACTGTGAATTATGGCATATTTTGTCTATTTTGACACTAAAAAGCTGCCTGAAACCTTTGAAATATTGACCATAAAAAAGCCAAATACATTTTACGTGTATTTGGCTTTATCAACCCAAAGTTATTTATTGAAAATTTCTGATTATTCAGGCAGCTTAATATCAATCTTCATTTTGGGAAATACGCGTTAAAATGCTGCGCTTACCCGAACTATCTGCTGCGGAAATAATGCCCTCTGCTTCCAGTTGGTCAATAATTGTAGCGGCGCGGTTGTAACCAATTTTCAGGTAGCGTTGCAACGATGAAATACTGGTTTTTTGCGTACGCGTGATACATTCTACTGCTTGGTCAAATAATACATCACGTTCACGACCTTCACTTCCTGTATCACCAAAATTTAATTCACCTTGTTCAGGCTGCAAAATTTCATCAATGTATTCGGGTTCACCAAATTGTTTTAAGTAATCCACAATGGCGTGTACTTCACTATCGGCAACAAAAGCACCGTGTACGCGTTTGAGATAATTTGTACCATTTTGTAAGAACAGCATATCGCCTTGTCCAAGCAAGTTTTCTGCACCCATTTGATCTAGGACGGTGCGACTGTCAATTTTAGACGACACTTGGAAGGCAATACGTGAAGGAATATTGGCTTTAATTAAACCTGTCATCACATCAACACTTGGACGTTGCGTTGCTAAAATCAGATGGATACCTGCTGCACGCGCTTTTTGTGCCAAGCGAGCAATCAGTTGTTCAATTTGTTTACCTGCCACCATCATTAAATCAGCAAATTCGTCCACTACTACGACAATATACGGTAATTTTTCTAATGGCTCTGGATCTCTTGAATTTAGGCTAAATGGATTACCGATTTTTTTGCCTTTTTGTGCGGCTTCACGTATTTTTTGATTGTATCCCGCTAAATTGCGTACACCAACGTGGCTCATTAGTCGGTATCGTTTTTCCATTTCGTTTACGCACCAATTGAGTGCATTGGCAGCTAATTTCATATCGGTTACCACTGGCGCAAGTAAGTGTGGAATACCTTCATAAATGGATAATTCCAGCATTTTTGGGTCAATCATAATCATACGTACATCACTAGGCTGTGCTTTGTAGATGATGGATAAAATCATACTGTTCACGCCTACTGATTTACCTGACCCCGTTGTTCCTGCCACCAATAAATGTGGTGCTTTGGCAAGGTCGGTAACCACTGGTTTACCAATAATATCTTGCCCCAAAGCTAATGTGAGTTTTGATGAGCTGTTTACGAATACATCTGAATTAAAGATTTCGCTTATACGAATCATTTGTCGTTTAGGATTAGGCAATTCCAATCCCATACACGTTTTTCCTGGAATGGTTTCCACCACACGAATGGCTGCCACACCCAAAGAACGTGCCAAATCTTTTTCTAGATTTAATACTGAATTACCGCGCACACCAACATCTGGTTGAATTTCATAACGTGTAATCACTGGACCTGCATAAAAATCCAGTACTTTTACTTTGACACGATATTCCGCTAATTTTTCTTCAATCGTAATACTGTTGCTTAACAAGGTTTCTTGCGACTGTACTGCATTAGGATCGTGTTGCGCAGGCAGCAATAATGATAAAGGCGGGATTGTATTGGCTACCTGAAGGAATTTAGATGGCTTTTTTTTTACCGCATCAACAGATAATTCTGTTGTTTTTTCAGGCAGCACTTGCGTTTGTCTTTCCCAATGCATCAATTCTTTTTCTACTAATTTGTTTTCTTCATCATCATTTAAAGCAAAACCATCGTTGATAGAAAAGTCATCAAGCCAAGACACGCCTTCTTCTTTTGCTGACGTGTTATAGGTATTGTTTTTTTGTGTTGTATTGTTTTGTTCGTTTTGTTCGGTCTTTTGTTCATCACTGGTGAACAAATGATGATAATAGGCAGAAAATTCATCATCGTCAGACAAAGCTTCTACTTTGGAATAAGCCGCTGCTTCTGAATCATTATTTTGCACAATGGGCGTACGTTGACTGTTCTCTTGATGTCCCCATTTCTGCTGTAATTTTTCCAATAATGCTTGTTTGTGTTGTAACCTGTTGATTTTTTCTTGCTGCGCCATATCATCGGCAGCAATCTTATCAAGATGTTGTGCCAAATCATCTTGACGAGTTGTTTTTTGGGTATCGCTGCCTGAATATTGATAATAGGTCGTCAACGCATCATCGTCTGATTCTGATGATGGTTGCACAACAGGATAATTGCTTGATTGCGAATAAGCATTGGAAGACGACACAGCAATATCATCTTTTTGTTGCCATTTATGCTGCAATCTTTCCAACAATTCCTGTTTTTTACTGTTTTTTTCTTGTTGTACAACCGTTTCTTGCAGAACTTCATCAACTGTTTTTATGGGTTCCCATTCTGCAACTTTATCATCAAGGTATTTTTTGGCTTGATATTCGTCAACTTGTGTGGTTTGAGGTATGTTTCTAGCCAGTTTTCGCAAAGGCTTACGCAAACGTTTTTCTATTTCTGAAAAAGAAATTTGTTGTAATTCTGTTTTCTGTTTGCTTGGAAATAAATTTTTTTGAGTTTTGGATTGACGTTTTTTTAAATCAATCACTTCAACCGCTTCTTTTGTTGCCAATTGAATTTTGGCACCATCACGTTTTGCACTCTGGCGAACACGCTCAATATCTTTTTCGTGCAATTCAATGGTTTTCTTTTCTGCCATCATATCGTATTTAGGCAGATTTTGTTGTTGCCAATTATATTGCCAGTTTTCAGGATAGATTGTTTGCAAATGATGTTTGTATTCTTTTTGAATGTCTTCAATGGGACGTAATTTAATCACCTCTTTTTCAAGAGATTTTATTTCAGGCAGCCACGTAGCAGAAATGGCTGGACGATGATGTTTTCCACGTTTATTTTCCACTTCTAAATCACTAGGTTGTGAAGATGTGTTGCGTTTTTCAGAGATATGTAATTCAAGTTGTTCGTAAACTTGTTTAGGTTTTGTGTCAGTGGATACCGATTTTTGTATTGTTTTTGTTTGGGACACGGATGCCGCTACACTGGTTTTTTCTGGTTGTGTGTTTTGATGATTTAATGAAGATGTGGGCAATGGTGTCTCTTCTGCTGCAAAAAGAGAGTCAGACAATTGCTCGTTATTTTCACTGTTTGATGATACTGAAACAGGATTTATGTAGGATACTGAAACATTTGTATTTTCTTGACGACCACTCGCTTGCATCGTCAAAATCAGTTGTTCTTTTTCCCACTGACTTTCACTATGTATTTGATAACTGACCAACGCAAGTAAAATCAATACCAACACAATAATCAAAACATACAACATATCATCACCATCTATAAATCTATCAATTATTGATTTTTTTAGCTGCCTGAAACTGTTTATTTCAGGCAGCCTGAATGGATAACAACATTATGGAACCAGTTTTTCTACGCCACCTAAATAAGGACGTAATGCAACAGGAATGTTAATGCTTCCATCTGCATTTTGATGGTTTTCCAAAACCGCCACCAAAGTACGTCCCACTGCTAGACCAGAACCATTTAAAGTATGTACAAAACGATTTTTACCATCAGCATCTTTAAAACGTGCTTTCATACGACGTGCTTGAAAGTCTTCACAGTTAGAACAGCTGGAAATTTCGCGATACGTATTTTGTGCAGGCAACCACACTTCTAAATCATAGGTTTTTGCTGCACCGAAGCCCATATCGCCTGTGCACAAGGTTATCACACGATAAGGTAATTCTAATAATTTTAAAATATTTTCTGCATGCGACACCATTTCTTCCAAAACATCGTAAGATGTTTCAGGCTGCACAATTTGTACCATTTCTACTTTGTCAAATTGATGTTGGCGAATTAAACCACGTGTATCTTTACCGTACGCACCTGCTTCGCTGCGGAAACAAGGCGAATGCGCGGTTAATTTTAGCGGCAACTCGTCCATTGCTAAAATGCTTTCGCGCACGGTATTGGTCAGCGTTACTTCCGCAGTCGGAATCAAATATTGCGTTAATTTACTTTCATCGCCACCACGTGTTACATGAAATAAATCTTCGCCGAATTTGGGCAATTGTCCGGTACCCAATAATGTGCTGTCGCTGACGATATATGGCGTATAACATTCGGTATAGCCGTGTTGTTGCGTATGCGTATCCAACATAAATTGCGCCAATGCACGATGTAAACGCGCCACTTTGCCTTTCATTAAGGAAAAACGCGCACCTGATAATTGTGCGGCTTTTTCAAAGTCCAAGCCCAAAGCTTCGCCCAAATCAACGTGATCTTTGATGTCAAAATCAAATGTACGTGGCGTACCTACTTTGCGCACTTCAACGTTTTCTTGTTCATCTTTGCCTACTGGTACGCTTTCGTGTGGCAAATTTGGAATCGTGAGCAACAAGGCATCTATTTGATTTTGAACGACTTCATAATCATTTTGGGTTTGTTCTAAATTTTGTTTAATTTGCGCCACTTCGTCCATGACTGCTTGCGCTTCATCGTGCTTGCCCTGCCCTTTTAATGCGCCAATTTGTTTGGATAAACTGTTGCGTTTGGCTTGTAATTCTTCTGTTTTAACTTGCAAATTTCTGCGTTGATTTTCTAAATTTTCAAAAGCAGTGGTATCCAAAACAAAACCGCGCTGCGCCAAGCGTTTCGCTACGTTTGCTAAATCATTGCGAAGCAGTTGAATATCTAACATAGTAAACTCATTTTATCGGTAAAAATTAAAGTTGCTATTGTAAACGAATTTTTGTCTTTCAGGCAGGATAGCTTAAAGTTTCAAGGGAAACGCGTCATTGAATTTAGCCTGCCTGAAAATATGGTTTATTTTTTGTGATACTGTTCTTTCTCATTACAAAACAATTGATTAACATAAAAAGTCCAACACTTAAAATAATTAGGTTACCCATCATAAAAAATGATTCAGGCTGCCTGAAAAACGTTGCAATTTTTTCACTTTATGCTGCCTGAATAAATTAGCTAAACAAATGTAAATGTTCCATCAATACCGAGCAACCAATCACAATCAATACCACGCCACCTGCAATTTCTGCCCATTTACCTATTTTATCGCCCAAGATTCTGCCCAAATGTAAACCCAAAGTCGCCATTGTGGTGGTTGCCAAGCCAATCAATAAAGCGGCGATAAAAATATTCACGTTCAAAAATGCTAAACCTACACCCACAACCAAAGAATCTATACTGGTTGCAAAGGCTGTCATCACCAGCATTAAAGCATCTTTCTTACTTGTTGTTTGAACGACTTGTGTTTCATATTCTTCATCATCGTGAAAAGCTTCATAAATCATATGTAGCCCCAAAATAGACAACAAAACAAATGCTAACCAATGATCCCACTCGCTAACCCATTGTCGCGTTAATGCGCCAATAAAATATCCCAATAAAGGCGCAAGCATTTCTATGCCACCAAATACTGCGCCTGTTTTTAATAACTGAAAGAAATTTAAATATCTTGGCAAGCGTGTACCGCGTGCTAATGCTGCCGCAAACGCGTCCATTGACATTCCTAAAGCCAAAAAAATTATTGCCAAAATACTCATTTTGCTTACCCAAAAACAAAAGTGGACGATTATGCCATAATTTGCATTGCTTTAAAAAATTTGTTCCCGCCCCCTTTGCAAAAGTTTCAAATGGTAAAAAAAAACAATGTTTTACAGACAGTTAGACCGTGCTACAATAGACCAAATTATAGCTGACAGTGGGCTTTTCGGTCTTACTGTTTATACAAACAAAGCTGGCAACAGCGTATTGGAGTTTTATTACTATGGCAAACCAACAGACACAGACGCAATCAATGAGTTCGACAACTCCGCGAAAAGGGCGGTTCAGTTCGTTGGAGGAATGCTGTCAGAGCATAGACGCATTACTCATAGAGCTTGGTTCTACGCCCAGCCCAGCATCACCGAAAGCTGGGGAGCAGGGTTCACAATCCCCTACACGAGCGTACCAAGTGGGCTTTATACCCAGCCGAAGAACCAACCAAACGCGGTAGTAAGTGCCGTTGCCCAAAGCCTAAACCCAATGGCTCGTGGGTTTGAACAAAAGGACATCACGAAAAAGCAATTCGCCAAGCAACACGCTATTGCCCAAGATTACGATAAAGCACCGCTGTACGATTTGGATAACCCCATCGTACGCCGTGCGTATGAAGAATTGGTGGCAGAAGTTAAAGAACAGTATTTGGCGATGCCGTTGCGTGGCATTGAGCTTATCATCGGTCAGGGAGAGCCATACGCCAACTCCACCGAGATGAGAGAAGATGTGCGTGTCAACTAAAAAACGCTGCCTGAAAAGCGTTTCATTTTTTTCAGGCAGCGTTTTGGTAAACACCTTATTAAGCTTGTAAACGTTTTAACACTTCTTCTTTTCCCAATAGAGCCAATACTGCGTCAATAGAAGGTGTTTTTGCGGTACCGCACACGGCTAGGCGAAGTGGCATACCCAGTTTTCCCATTTTAATGCCTTCGCTTTCGCAAAAAGGTTTAAACAATTCGTGGATACTTTCAGCCGTCCACGTATCTAATTGCGTCAACAATTCAGCAAAACGTTGCATACGCGCTGGTGCTTCTTCGTCCCAATGTTTGGCAACATCAGCTTCATCTGGCGTGCCTTTTTGATAGAAATACGCACATTCTTTTGCCAAGTCGTTTAATGTTTGCGCACGGTCTTTAACCAATGCAATCACATCGGCTAATTTCAGGCTGCCTGAAACAGAAATACCTTGTTCTGCCAAACGTGGCGCACACAAATTTGCTAAATATTCATTGTCCGCCACTTTTATGTGTTCACCATTGGTCCACAATAATTTTTTAAAGTCCATACGGCTCGCACTTGGCGAAACGTCTTTTAAATCAAACCATTGTACAAATTGTTGCATGGTGAAAAATTCATCATCACCATGCGCCCAACCTAGACGTGCCAAATAATTCAGTAATGCTTCTGGCAAAATGCCCATATCGGCATATTCGGTAATGGCAACTGTGTCGCCAGAACGTTTGGAAATTTTTTTGCCTTGTTCATTTAAAATCATTGGCAAATGTGCGTATTGTGGTGGTGTACCACCTAATGCTTTGAAAATATTGATTTGTTTGGGTGTATTGTTTACATGGTCATCACCACGAATCACGTGCGTAATGCCCATATCAAAATCGTCTACGACAACACAAAAATTATAAGTGGGCGAACCATCAGCGCGCGCAATGATTAAGTCATCTAATGCCGAATTGGGAATACTGATTTCACCTTTTACTAAATCCTGCCAAACGGTTACACCTTCAATGGGATTTTTAAAACGCACGACAGGTGCGATGTCCGCAGGAATTTCAGGCAGCGTTTTTCCCGCTTCTGGTCGCCAACGGCGATCATAAGTTGCCGTACCTTCACGTTCTGCTTTTTCGCGCATTTGTGCCAATTCTTCTTTGCTGCAATAGCAATAATAGGCATCACCGTTGTCTAAAAGTTGTTGAATTAAAGCTTTATAGCGGTCAAATTTTTGGGTTTGATACACAATATTATCTGCATTGTCCGCATGCAAACCCACCCAATTCATACCTTGTAAAATAATGTCTACCGATTCTTGAGTGGAACGCTCTAAATCAGTGTCTTCAATGCGTAACAAAAAATCGCCGTTATGATGTTTGGCAAAAGCCCAGCAATATAAAGCTGTGCGCACACCACCAATATGTAAATAACCTGTTGGACTGGGCGCAAAACGTGTTTTAACCGTCATATTTGTGTCTTTCTTTGGCAAATAAAAAAGGTGTTATTTTACCTTTTTGGTGTTCATTAAAAAAGATGCTCTAAAATCGGTTTTCGCAAAGGTTTTAATGTTTGAGATTATTTTCCCAACATACGATTTAAGATTTTTTCACCACGAATTTGATGAACAATCGCCATTACAATATGCCCAATAATGAGTAAAAACAACAACATACCTAATTTCCCGTGAAGTGTGTTACCCAGTTGGGTTAGAAATTCAATTTTGTTGCTGGCAGTAGGCAGGACAGTGATGCCAAAAACTTCTAAATTTTTACGCGCACCACCGTATTGACGCAAAATGCCAAGTAAAGGAATAAGGAGTATCAGTAGATAAATCACACCATGACCAATGTGCGCAAGTTTACTGTTACGCGGACGCGTTTTGCGCTGAACAATTACCCAAATAATGCGCAATATGGTTAATACAAACAATAAAAAACCAACAGATTGATGGACACTAATCAGTCCTAAATTGTCTTCGTCCATTTTCCAAGCGATGATGGTGTACACAATAAAAGCGTAACCTAAAACCGTTAACCAGTGGAAAAGACGACTGATGGTACCGTAATATTCAAGCGTATCTTTGCGCATAAGGTGTTCCTTGTTTGTTTTAGAGATGTTTCAGGCTGCCTGAATATTTTTATTGCATTCAGGCAGCCTTTTTGAATATTGATTTATTCAGGTTGTGGTTGTAGAGCAGGTGCTTCTATTAAAGCTTTGATGGACAAGCGCACACGACCGCGTTCGTCTACTTCTAATGCTTTGACTTTAACAGTTTGTCCAATTTGCAAATAATCACTAACGTTTTTCACGCGTTCATGAGCAATTTGACTGATGTGCACCAAGCCATCTTTACCTGGCATAATGTTCACAATCGCACCAACGTTGTTGTCCAATAATTTAATCACTTGACCTTCGTAAACTTTGCCTACTTCTACTTCAGCTGTGATTTGTTCAATACGCGCTTTGGCGGCTTCACCTGCCTCAATGGTGTTCGCAGCAATGGTTACAATACCGTCTTCACTGATGTTGATTTCTGTACCTGTTTGTGCAGTGATGCCACGAATGGTTTCACCACCTTTGCCGATGACTTCGCGAATTTTTTCAGGATTGATTTTGAGCGTGTATAAACGTGGTGCGTGTTGCGACAGTTCTTGTGGACCTGCAACCGCTTCTTTCATTTTGCCTAGAATATGCATACGTGCTTCTTTGGCTTGTGCCAACGCGATTTGCATAATTTCTTTGGTGATGCCTTGAATTTTGATGTCCATTTGTAAAGCAGTAACGCCTTCGGTGGTACCTGCTACTTTAAAGTCCATATCGCCCAAGTGGTCTTCATCACCTAGAATGTCTGTTAACACTGCAAATTTGTTGTCTTCTAAAATCAATCCCATAGCAACACCTGCAACATGTGCTTTTAAAGGCACGCCAGCAGACAATAAGCTTAAACAGCCACCACATACTGATGCCATTGATGATGAACCATTGGATTCGGTAATTTCAGAAACCACGCGCATGGTGTAGTTGAAATCTTCTGGATTTGGCAACACAGCTGTTAATGCGCGTTTTGCCAAACGACCATGACCAATTTCACGACGTTTTGGCGCGCCTACACGACCAATTTCACCTGTTGAATAAGGAGGGAAATTGTAGTGCAACATAAAGCGATCGCTGTATTCACCAGACAAAGCGTCAATAACTTGCTCATCACGTGAAGTACCCAAAGTAGCTATCGCCAAAGATTGTGTTTCGCCACGAGTAAATAAAGCAGAGCCGTGTGTGCGTGGCAATACATTGGTTTGAATGTTGATGGGACGAACAGTGCGTGTGTCGCGACCGTCAATACGTGGCTGACCCGCCAAGATTTGACCACGAACCACAGCCGCTTCTAAATGTTTAAAAATGCCTTTGATTTCATTTTTTTCCAAAGTAGTGGTTTCTTCGTTAATCAATGCTGTTTCCACTACTGCCCAAGCTTCTTCTAATTTAGCATTACGCGCTTGTTTTTGACGAATTTTAAATGCTTCTTCAATCAGGCTGCCTGAAAGTTCTTTAATTTTGTTCTCTAATTCAGTATTGGTTTCAGGTGCTTGCCAATCCCAAACTTCTGGATTGACTTCATCGGCAAATTCGTTAATCGCACGAATCACTGCTTGCATTTGTTCGTGTCCAAACACCACTGCCCCTAACATTACGTCTTCAGGCAGCACATCTGCTTCGGATTCCACCATTAACACAGCTTGTGCCGTACCTGCGACCACTAAATCCAATTGAGATGTTTTTAATTCGGTTTGTGAAGGATTTAATAAGTATTGACCATTTGCGTAACCCACACGCGCTGCGCCAATTGGACCTGCAAAGGGCACACCACTCAACACTAAAGCGGCAGAAGCACCAATCATTGCAGGAATATCGCTGTCAATTTCTGGGTCAATGGAAATCACCATCGCCACAATTTGAACATCGTGATAAAACCCTTCGGGGAATAAGGGGCTAATAGGACGGTCAATTAAGCGACTGGTTAAAATTTCTTTTTCGCTTTGTTTGCCTTCGCGTTTGAAGAAACCACCAGGAATTTTACCTGCAGCATATGAACGTTCTAAATAATCCACAGTTAATGGGAAAAAGTCTTGTCCTTCTTTAACTTCTTTGTTGGTGGTTACGGCCACAAAAACAACTGTATCACCCATAGAAACTTTAACCGCCGCAGCCGCTTGGCGTGCCATTTCACCTGTTTCTAATGTAACGGTGTGTTGACCATATTGAAATGATTTAACGTGTTTATCAAACATATTTTTTCCTTGATTTAGGTTAATCAACCCCGCGGCTAAAACACTAACCATACTAACTTATTGAAAATTAAGTATGGTTAGGGTTTCAGCTTTGCAGGACGAAAGCGTTATTTTAACAATTTCAGGCTGCTTATGCAAAACAAGCGAAGTAGTCAGTAACAAAAAAAGTGGTATTTTAAAAACACCACTTTTTAAGCAAGCGCAAAAATCGTTCAAAAAAATCATCACGCGCTTTATTCATCAGTCTTGGCGCGAAATTAAACACGTTTACGCTGTAACAGTGCGGCTTTGGCGACTTCAAAATCTGAAAAATGATGTTTTACGCCTTGAATTTCTTGATAGTTTTCATGCCCTTTGCCTGCAATCAAGACAATATCGTGTTCGGCTGCCTGAATAATGGCGTATTCAATCGCTTTTTGACGATTAACTTCTACCAAACGCGCATTGGGTACGGCAGGTAAAATATCGTCAATAATGGCTTGTGGTTCTTCCATACGTGGATTATCACTGGTTACAACAGGGCAATCACTATGCGCCGATGCCGCTGCACCCATCAATGGACGTTTACCACAATCTCGGTTTCCGCCGCAACCAAATACGCACCAAAGTTGGCTATTTTCAGATTGAATTTCGCGCAAGGTGGTCAAGGCTTTAATTAAAGCATCTGGTGTGTGTGCATAATCCACTACGACCAAAGGTTGATGTTCATCAATAATACAATCCATACGACCTGTTGCTGGACGAATTTGCGCCAATGCGTTTAAGGCTGCCTGAAATTCGTAACCATTGACACAGAGTACGCCCAAAGCCGCAGCAAAATTTTGTGCGTTAAAACGCCCCAATAAATGCGTTTTCACACTTCCTTTTCCCCAAGGGGTGTCAAGCGTTAACTGGATACCTTGCGTGTTGGCAACAAATTCTGTAATGCGAATATCCGCGCTTTCATTAAAACCATAAGAATAAATGTTCAGGCTGCCTGAATGTTGTTTTAATTCTGTTACCAATTGCGCACCAAATTCGTCATCACTGTTAATCACGGCATTTTGCAAGCCTTGCCAATAAAACAAACGTGCTTTAACCGCGCCGTATTCTTGCATATCTTTGTGATAATCAAGGTGATCACGCGTTAGATTGGTCAATACCGCTGTACGAAAAGGCACGCCATTAACGCGGTATTGATGCAAACCATGACTGGATACTTCCATCGCAATATATCGTGCGCCATCGTGTTGAAATTGTCGCAATAATGTTTGCACCGAAACAGCATCAGGCGTGGTGTGCGTGGTTTCTGTTAACGCACCAAAATAACCATTACCCACAGTCCCAATAATCGCACAACTTTGTTGTTTTTCTAAAATATCAATGGCTTGTGCCAACCATTGTGTGATGGACGTTTTTCCATTTGTCCCTGTTACGCCAATGATGTTTAGTTGTTGCGCAACATTACCGTACACAGTGGCAGCGAGTATACCTGCTCTTTGACGCAGTTGCTCAATACCTTGATTGGCTACTTGCCATTGTGGCTGCCATTGAAAATCGCCATCACTGTCCCAATAAACAAATTTTGCTCCTTTATCAATCGCTGCCTGAATATAAGCACGACCATCAGCATATTCTCCTTGACAAGCGATAAATGTATCGCCTGCCTGAATTTTGCGACTATCAACAGACAAGGTTTCCGTTTCTGCTGCAAAATGTTGCAAAGGGGGAAGTTGTGGTTGTTGAGGAGCGGCGTGTAGGCTATACATCATTATTTCCTTCAATGCGTTGCATCACTATTTAATTAAAGCAAAATCCGTTAAAACACCTGAAATACAGTACAAAAATACAAAATCCGATTTTTACTGTCTGAAATGCGTGCAGAATTCTTCATTTTGAACGCTTTGTAAAACATAACGATACATTATTTATTTTACAAAGGTTTCAGGCTGCCTGAAAAGAACATACATTCTTTATTTCAGGCAGCCTGAAAACATCTATAACAAAAAACCATTAACGAGCAGCAAGTTCATCAACATCTTCTTTGGCTGTTTCCACACCTAAATAATCCAAACTACCCGCCATCACTTCTTGGAAAACAGGTGCGGCCACAGTGCCACCGTAAAAGTCGTTTTTGGGTTCATCAATGCTTACTGCAACAATCAAACGTGGATTGGTTGCTGGCGCGAAACCAACAAAGCTTGCCAAATGCTTCGTATTGTCGTAACCACGATTGATGATGTATTTTTGTGCCGTTCCTGTTTTACCCGCCACACTATAACCTTCAATCGCCGCTTGTTTTCCAGTACCTTTTTCAACCACGCTTGTCAACATTTGTCGCATTTTATGTGCAGTTTGAGGTTGAATCACTTGCTCACCTTTTGGTTTACTGGTTTGTTTATAAATTGTGGCAGGCATTAAGCGACCATCAGTCGTAAAAATCGTATACGCTTGCGCCACTTGCAATAAATTACTTGACATCGTATAACCATACGCCATTTTCGCCTTATCTAACGCTTTCCATTTAGACAAGGGTAGTAATGGTACAAATCGCTCACCTGTTACACCTGACTGCGTTTTTTTACCAAAACCAGCAGCATCATAATATTGATACAGTGTTTTACTGTCGTATAACTCAGCAAGTTTTGCCACGCCAATATTAGATGATTTTTGCAACACACCTTCAATCGTCAACGAAGAGTAGCTATGGTCATCACGAATGGAGTTGCCAGCAACAACATAAGATTGCGTATTGATAACGGTGTCAGGTGTAACTTTACCATCATCAATGGCTTTGGCAACAATAAACGGTTTCATTGTAGAACCCTGATCCGACACCGCTGAAACCGCAAAATTATTGCTTAACACTTCTTGTGGATATTCGCCGTAAAAAGCAGGATCGTAATCAGGCATACTCACCATAGATAAGATTTCGCCTGTTTGCGCGTCCAATACCACCACGCCTCCTGCTTTGGCGTGATATTTTTGCATAGCCTTACCCAAAGCATTGTACGCCATATATTGAATACGACTGTCTACGGATAAACTCAACGGTTTACCATCTTCTTTTGGTGTGTTTTTTTCACTATTCAAAAAGCGCACAACATTACCAGAGTAGTCGTGATATACGCTTTGATAACCATCTTTACCCGCTAAATCATTTTTGTGAACGAATTCTAACCCTTGCCCACGTCCTTCTTTATTAACAAATCCAAGCAAATGCGCAAACTGTTTACCCGCTGGATACACGCGTTCTGTTTTTTCTACCAAAAACAAACCTGGAAATTTCAAAGCCTCCAATGCGTTATATTGTTCCACACTTAACTTGATATCAAACACTTCTCTTGTACTGGACGTTTTGTTTAATCGTTCGTTAATATCCGCTTCCGACACACCCAAAATATTTGCTAACTGGTGAAGCTTTTCATTATCAATATACTTTTTCTTACTGCTTTTTTGACCAACAACCACCTGTCCTTTGTCAATTGCCACACGCAACTGCTGTGGATTGAATTCAGCAACATAATAATAACGGCTCATTGCTAATTCTTCACCATTACGATCCAAAATAGCACCAGTCAAAGCAGGAGATTTAATACTGCGCTCAATACGATTATCACTGGCTTTTTGATAATCGACGTGATTATTTATTTGTTTGATGAAGCCCATTCCAACCACACCAACAAATGCCACCCCCAGTAAACTGAAAAATATGTTGATTTGCTTGCTGTTTGCATCAAGCACTTTGGGAGTCGTATCTTTTACCATATACGGCTCGTTATCTCTTCTATCCTTACCCGATAAAATCAACATCTTAAACTTCCCTTCCAACCCATCTTTGCCAAGCAGTGAAACTTACTTTTATCACCATTTTAAACAAAACTGTGAATCTTATTAACATCAACATTACATTAAATGTTTCGTTTCATCACTCAACGACACAGTAATGTACAACATTATTTTAGCGATTTTTAATGTATTTCAATTCGTTCATTTTCTTGTGGTTTACGCATATTCAATTGTTTTGCAACGTCAACCACGCGACTTTCTTCTCCGTAACGCTTATTTTCTAAATGCAAACCATGATATTCTTTTTCTAGCGTGTTTTTCTTGATGAGTGCGCTACCATACGCATTATTTTGTTTTGTAAATTCTGTTCGCAAATAAACCAAATATAAACCAACACACGTTACCAAAAACAACAAAATCACATTTCGTCTTGACATTTTCACCTACTTTCAGGCTGCCTGAACTCGCCAGTTGTGCGTTCTGCTATTCTTAACACTGCCGAACGTGCGCGCGGATTTTCATCAATTTCTATTGCGCTTGGTTTCACTGCTTTGCCTATTGTTTTCAAAGGCGGCAAAGGCAAATCTGCTTCACGTATCGTTGCCCATTTTGGCAAAGGTGCGTGCGTTGAATGTGTACGCATAAATTGTTTAACCAATCTATCTTCCAGTGAATGAAACGCAATCACCGCCAAACGTCCGCCTACATTCAAACGCGATACTACTTGTGGCAGCATTTCTCGTACTTCATCTAGCTCACGATTGATAAAAATACGAATTGCTTGAAACGTACGCGTTGCTGGATCTTGTCCTTTTTCACGTGTACGCACGCATTGTGCTGCAATATTCGCCAATTGATGAGTCGTTAAAATTGGCGTTTCTTCACGTTGTTGCACAATGGCTCGCGCAATTTGACGGCTAAAACGTTCTTCTCCGTATTCTTTAATAATTTCGTGAATATCGTTTTCACTTGCCACTGCAAGCCATTGTGCTGCCGTTTGTCCACGCGTTGTATCCATACGCATATCCAAAGGCGCATCAAAACGAAAACTAAATCCACGTGTTCCATCATCAATTTGTGGTGATGAAATGCCTAAATCAAACAAAGCTCCGTCAATTTTATCAATATTCAACGCATTTAAGGCTGCCTGAAACGTTGAAAAACCATCGTGTACCACAGAAACA
>JAFSQZ010000192.1 GCA_017446355.1 Neisseriaceae bacterium | reverse complement strand
TTTCAGGCAGCCTGAAAGTTTTGCAAAACTCGTCATTCTGAACTTTTCGTAGAAAAGTGAAGAATCTTATTCTTTGTTTTATAAAGATTTTTCGCTAACGCTCAAAATGATGAATGATAAAAAGTAGGGTTTTGCAAAGTTTTCAGCCTGAAACTTTCACAAGTCCTTTTCTTATTCTTCTAAAAACAAAACGAAGAATCTCTTGTTTAAACGTAAGATTCTTCGTTTCTTGGTACTACACAATTGCATCAAACATTTAAATAACCTAATGCGATACCTTGCGATGGTTCTTGCGTTTTGATTTTTCCATATTCACATTTTCAGGCAGCAAAACTTCATCTGATGGCATAGGTAAACGCTCTAACGCCAATTCAAATACTTGGTCAATCCATTGCACAGGGTGAATTTCCAAGCCTTCTTTAACGTTTTGCGGAATTTCTTCCAAATCTTTCACATTGTCTTTGGGAATTAAAACGTGTTGAATACCGCCACGCAATGCAGCCAATAGTTTTTCTTTTAAGCCACCAATCGGTAACACTTCACCGCGCAAAGTGATTTCCCCTGTCATCGCAACGTCTGCACGTACAGGAATACCTGTTAGAGCTGATACCATTGCCAAAGTCATTGCAATACCTGCACTCGGTCCATCTTTGGGTGTTGCCCCTTCTGGGACGTGAATGTGCATATCTTGCTTTTCATAGAAATCAGTGGCAATGCCTAAACTTTCTGAACGCGAGCGCACAACTGACCACGCTGCCTGAATAGATTCCAGCATCACATCACCCAGTTTACCTGTGCGCACAATATTGCCTTTACCTTTTAACGCAACGGCTTCAATGGTGAGCAATTCGCCACCAACCTCTGTCCACGCCAAACCTGTAACCTGCCCTACTCGGTTTTCACCGCAGCTAACGCCGTAATCATAGCGACGCACGCCTAAAAATTCACCAAGATTGCTACTGTCTACGGTTAATGTAGTGGCTTTCTTACGCGTTTTTTTCAGGCTGCCTGAAAGTTCGTTTCTAATCACGGCTTTACGACAAATTTTGGCGATTTCACGTTCTAATGAACGCACCCCTGCTTCTCGTGTGTAGTAACGCACAATATCGCGCACAGCACTTTCTTCTATCACCAATTCATCTTGTTTAACACCATTGCGCTGAATTTGTTTAGGCACTAAATAATTCATCGCAATATTGATTTTTTCGTCTTCGGTGTAACCTGATAAACGAATGATTTCCATACGGTCCAACAGTGCTGGTGGAATATTGAAACTGTTTGATGTAGCAATAAACATCACATCAGACAAATCAAAATCCACTTCTACAAAGTGATCTGAAAAAGCGGTGTTTTGTTCAGGGTCCAACACTTCCAATAACGCTGCCGCAGGATCTCCACGAAAATCGTTGCCCAGTTTATCAATTTCATCTAGCAAAAACAGTGGATTTTTTACGCCTACTTTAATCATATTTTGTATGATTTTGCCAGGCATAGAACCCAAATAAGTTCGGCGGTGTCCACGAATTTCACTTTCGTCTTTTATGCCACCTAATGCCATACGCACATATTTTCGTCCTGTGGCTTTGGCAATACTTTGTCCCAAAGAAGTTTTACCCACTCCAGGTGGACCTACTAAACACAAAATCGGTCCTTTTAATTTATTGGTGCGTTTTTGCACCGCCAAGTATTCCAAAATACGCTCTTTGACTTTTTCCAAGCCATAATGGTCTTCATTTAACACCAAATCAGCTTTGCTTAAATCCTTGCTCACGCGTGTGGATTTTTTCCAAGGCAAATCAGTTAAAGTATCAATGTAATTGCGGATAATGGCTGATTCTGATGACATAGGTGGCATCATTTTCAGTTTACGCAATTCATCTAGGGCTTTTTCTTCACCCTCTTTACTCATACCTGCTGATTTAATGGTTTGTTCCAACTTGTCAAAATCACCACGATCATCATCTTCGCCCAATTCTTTTTGAATAACTTTAATTTGTTCATTCAAATAATAATCGCGCTGGTTTTTTTCCATTTGGCGTTTCACTTTGCCACGAATACGTTTTTCCAGCTGTGAAATTTCTAATTCACTTTCCAATTGTGCCA
Organism: Neisseriaceae bacterium; assembly: GCA_017446355.1. Lineage (GTDB taxonomy): Bacteria > Pseudomonadota > Gammaproteobacteria > Burkholderiales > Neisseriaceae > RGIG3394. Next base: position 323 of record JAFSQZ010000192.1, on the reverse strand, counting down.
ACAAAAACGCCATACGCTCATTGACATTGACCAAATCCAATAAAGTTTGGCGTTGTTCTAATTTCAGCTGTAAATGTGCGGAAATCGTGTCTGTTAAACGACCGTTTTCTTCAATTTCGTGAATACCTTGCACCACTTCGGCAGGAATTTTTTTATTGGTTTTTACATACTGATCAAACTGTGCAAGCAAGGTGCGACGCAAAGCCATTTGATCCCTGTCATCACTATTCACATCATCTAATGGTTCTACTTTTGCTTCAAAAAAATCACCATTGTCTTCCAATGTTAAAGCACGTGCGCGACGTTTTCCTTCAACCAAAACT
>JAFSQZ010000191.1 GCA_017446355.1 Neisseriaceae bacterium | reverse complement strand
TTCAGGCTGCCTGAATTTAATCCGTCATTGCGAACCTGCGTAGCAGGTGTGGCAATCTCCTGATTTAATCTGCCGTTCTCCGTAGTATGGAGATTGCCACGCTCGCTTTGCTCGCTCGCAATGACAGTGGGTGTTTCACTGAATGCTGTTTCAGACTGCTTACTCATCTCTTTTTCCTTACGGTATTGCATTAAGTCTTCGTTTGTTTTAATATTTGGATTAACGAGGACAGCGTTTTTGAAGTAAGACGGCTTAGCACTTATAGCAACAGCCGCATTCAGAAACTTCTGTCCTTTATCTTTATCCCAATACTTCAACAACTCATCACCTTGATTGAAATAGTTTTGAATGTATTTATCTTCACCACCAAAAGCAGAAGTAATATTGACAATACGAACTTCGTTTGTTTTTCTATTAACAATCAAATTCAACGCTGCAACAACTGGCTTTTCTTTTCCTGTTTCTTTATCGGTTTCTTTTAATTCTGTTAAAACCAAATATCCATCAGGATTGGTAGAAGTCGGTGCTGATTTGAAAATAGCAATAGGTTCATTTAAAGTGCTTGGTAGTTTTTTCAAAACATCAGGCGTTAAGTTGTGAATGTGGCTATAACTGTGTTCATTAGGTTGCAAATTAAGATATTCGCCCATTACTTTACGAATAACATTGTCATTCAGTAAAACACTAACATCAGGAATGCCAATTAACTGCCAACTATCAGGTGTCTTACCCATATAAATATTGGTGTTTTCTGCTTTTCTTGTTTGAGTAATCCTTTCAATCGCCCTTGCAAACTCGCTGTTTTCTTGGGTGTTTAAGTTATAGCGAATATCAGGATTTTCTCGGTCAAATGTGCCAATGTTGTCAGTGGCGGATTTGATTTGCCCTTTGTGATTTTGGAAATAATCTGACATCATCTTGTCCTTGTGGTTGGGAAATAGGGGAATAAAAAAGGCAACCTGAACCATTTTCGCATAAAGCGGTTTTCAGGCTGCCTGAAATAAAAAAACCGCTTGGTTTTAAGCGGTTTAATGTGGTTTATGGTTTTAGCCGTATAGTTCAGAATGTGAACCGATACGGACTAATTGAATAACTTTATCATCAGGTTCGTAAATCAGTAACAAATCAGGTTTGATATGACATTCTCTAAATCCTAACCAGTTACCTTTTAAGTCGTGGTCGCAGTATTTTTTAGGCATTTTTTTGTCGTGAGTTAAACAATCAAGTACTTCTAACCATTCTTCACTAATGAATAATTCAAGCGGTTGTTTTTTCATATCTCGCTTGAAAGCGTTAGAAAAATCTAATTTACTCATTATAGATTTTCTCCATTAACGCCTTTATATCTTCTTTTGAATAAACTTCATAACCTTTCAGGTTGCCTGATTTGCGATTTTCTCTTGCTTCTAACATTGCCTGTTGCGTTTCTTCATTCGGCTCGTTAGATTTATAGTGTAACGATACTGGAATAGCACGAGTTTCGGCAATTTGACGAAAAAACATTTTAATCACTTGTGCAGGCGTTAAACCATATTCTTCAATCACGCTAAATGCTTGATTTTTCAAATCTTCATCAAGACGAACACTATAATTGACAGTCATTGCAATCTCCTTAAAAAGTCATTAAATGTAATGCAATTATACTATGTTTGCACTACATTAGCAATAAACTACCTTAAAACTTATCCACAAAAATACTGGAAAACTTTGTGTATTTTGCGTTTAACTGATTGATGAATAATGGCTTTAATGGTTGCTTAAAAAATAAGCATTCAGGCTGCCTGAACAAAAATACTAGTGTCATTGCGAGCGAAGCCGTAAGGCGTAGCGTGGCAATCTCCCAACTATGGAAAGCAACACATTAAATCA
>JAFSQZ010000190.1 GCA_017446355.1 Neisseriaceae bacterium | reverse complement strand
TGGAGCCACGTACACCATTGATACCGTCAGTATTTTCAGGCAGCATTTTCCACACGCGCAATTATGGTGGCTTTTGGGTATGGACAGCTTATTACAATTGCACACTTGGAAAAATTGGCAAACGCTGGTACAACAAACCAACATAGCCGTTGCCGCGCGAGATGGCACTTCACTACAACAAGCCCCAACAGTATTGCATTCTTGGCTAGGAGAAGCCTTGCAACAAGGCAGCCTGAAAATTTTAACTGTCCCTGAATACACCATCTCATCAACACAATTGCGCGAAGCACTCGCCAAAGGACAAAACGTACAAAAATGGCTGCCTGAAAGCGTTATTAACTATATTCAACAGCATCAACTCTATCGCTAATTGAGTTTAGGTTTAGACAACAAAATCAGATTTTAGCTTCGCAAACGCTTTGCAAAAACGTCCGTTTCAGGCAGCCTGAAAACAACGCAACCACCGTAGGGGCTTTGACCCACCACAACGACCACCCGTCATTGCGAGCCTTGCAACGCAAGGCGTGGCAATCTCCCAAAGTTTCAGGCAGGGTAACTTAAACAAAACAGTTTCTATTGCATCAAGGAGATTGCCACAGTTTGCTTACGCAACAACGCAATGACGAGTATTGAATTCAGGCAGCCTGAACAAAACACCAGTCATTACGAAGCCTTGCGAATGCAAGGCTGTAGTAATCTCCCAACCACGAAGAGCGGACTTTGTTTGTCATAACAAAAATGCAATTTAAATCAGAAGATTGCCACGCTACGCCTTACGGCTACGCTCGCAATGACGAGTATTGAATTCAGGCTGCCTGAATATTTTTTTACAGGCAACCTGAAAGTTTTTATTGATGGTTAAATGGTGTTATCTAAACCGATAACCAAATTCAAGCCAGAACTGACGACCTGTGCCGTAAGTTTCAGTAACGGCTTTGGTACTGGTGTTTACCGTTGCAGTAGTGGAGTAGCGTTTGTTTAACACATTGTAAACATCAAAGTTAAAGAACAATCTGTTTTTGCCATATACTTTGTATTCTGCACCAAGTTTGATGTCCCAAGTCATATAAGATGGAATTTTGGTAATCTCATAAACAGGGATGCTGGATTGTGGTAAGCCAAAATCTTTACCTGGTTTATCCCATTTGCTACTGGTTACTGCTTTTTTATAGTTGGATTGGAAGTTAAACAAGTTATTGAGTTTCCAAGTGCCGCCTAACATTTCCCATTCGTGATTGGTTTCCAATTTTAGCGTATAAGGTTTAGTGAAGTTGTCTGCTGGGCGTTGCGAGCGGTGCATTAACTCACCTTCATAAATAATGAATGGTTGGTCATAGTCTGCATTGCGGAAATAATCGTTATAACTTGCTTTATTGCGTTGGGTATTTGTCCAATCCAATGCCAATGAGAATGTGTTTTTAACACCTTTGAATGTCAAGGGTTTGGTATTTTTCAAATACAGCAACACAATATCGCTTTTAGATTTGCCTGCGTTGGTGTAGTAGGAATAATAACTATCGCTATAACCTTCTAATGGTCCGCGTTTTTGTCCATCTGGACCTAATTCATCACTGTATGCTTTGACGACTTCATTGCGACCGTTGCGGCGAATGTATTTCAGGCTGCCTGTAATCGGTCCAAAATCTTGACTGATGCCAAACATAAATTCATCAGCATAAGGCATTTTGATTTGATCCCAACGAGTAGCGTTTTGCGAATGTTTGACGCAGTTGGTGTCTTCGCCTTCCACTCTTTTACCATTTTTATAATGCCAATATACCCAGTTGCCATTGGCATCGCGTTCTCTTTCATATGGTTCACATTCACGATTTTCTTTTAGAACGCTGTCCCAAGTTTTATCTGGACTATCGCGATAGACACTTAAATTCAGTAATTGTTTGCCATCATTGAGTGCGTAAGAATAGAAATTGCTGCCATAGTAACGGTTGTAACCAGCAGAAATATGTGTGCTGTATTTTTTATCTTTTCCACTCCAAGGGAAAGCGTAATCCATAAAGAATCGTGGTGCGATGGAATGTTTGGAAACATAGCTGTTGTAATCCCAACGCACACCAGGACGCATAGTTAGTGTGCCGTATTTTTTGTCTTTACCTAATGGTGCTGTGATGGTGTCTTCTAAATATAAAGCCAATTCTTTATCATTAACTTTGATTTTATCGCCACCACGATAAGATGAAATGTTTTTGAAATATTGACCGTATGGCCAGTATTGTAATTCTTGATTTTCTCCTGTTACAGAGTTTTTCCAAGTCATTTTTTTGACTTTATCGTCATCAAATTTGTCAAATTTGCGTGGGTCATACACCAATTCAGGGTCGCACCAAGCCATATCGGTTTGTTTACACAATTCTTGTTGTGCTTTGGTCATTGCACGAGAACTTTTCACACCCAGCAAAAAATCGCGTGTATAACCAAAGGTGGCTTTGTTGTATTTTAACTCTGTACCAGCCAAAATTCTGTGTTCGGTATTACCCCATTTGAATGGCTTAAATTCTTGTTCCAAACGGTTGCTGAAAGTGAGTAGATCTTGTTTGGAAGGTGCAGTACCACCTTCACGCACCCAAGATGCCCAGTTTGACCAGAATTTAGATTGAGAAGTACTCCAATATTTCACTGAATCATAGCCACTGGTAGAAATTTCATCTTTGCTAGATTGCACGCCAAATGTATTGGTTAATTTACCCCAATCGTTATTCCATTTGGTTTTAAAATTCAGCATATGACCGCCGTGTTCGCTGTCGTAAAAATCATTGTCTTTACTGCCCACCAAATACTCACGGCTATAATTAGGTGCATAAGTGTAACTTGCTTCAAAGCCCAAATCGTCCGACACATCATAATAGGCTTTAATCATTGCATTTAAATTTTGCCGTTTTTGGTCTTTCTTTTCATTGGAAGAATTTTTGGGATCAACAGGAGATGCCCAGTCTTTATCCTTATAAGTATCATCGTGCATACGCAAAGGAATATTACTTTGGGTTAAATTAAACGAACCAATAATGCCCAACTTGTCATTTGGTTGTGCTTCAAGCGTTACTTGGGTTACATGTTTTTCAAATTCAGGCTGCTTGGCTTTATCGTATGAATTTAAAAACGCTAAATAATCTTCTTCATCACCAAAAATATGGTATTTGGTTAAACTTTTCGGAAAGCCTTTATTGGCATTACCGTTGGTGTATTTACGAGAAATTTTGAAACCAAACGGCACTTCTGGGCGTTTATATTTAGTATCCACCACCCCGCCTGAAAAACCGCCATATTTAGCAGAAATAGCAGAATCCATCACCGTGATTTCGTCCAATAACTCCACATCAATATTCATACTTTGCGTTTGACCTGGCAAGGAGTTCCACTGATTGCCACCAGCTGCCGCAGGGTCAAGTTTAGACGAAATACTCATACCATCAACCGTAATCAAATTCTGATAAGGCTGCCCGCCTGAAATAGAAATTTGAGCAGGTGCAATTTCACCAGGTGTGGTGCTTTGACGATAAGAATTGTCAAACTGCACATTAGGCAGCGACCGCAAAATTGAACCAATATCGCCATTGCCCTGACTTTTCATTTCAATCTGACGGCGACTGATTTTGTTTTGATAACGTTCGGCAGGGGCAATATTGCGTGTGCCTTTAACCGTAATGTCTTCAATTTTGGTTGCATTAGCTGTTGTTGCCGTTTTTGCCACAGGTGTTTCATTATTTTTCAGGTTGCCTGAATTTTCTGAAACACTTTCTGCATTGCCATTCAAATCAAACGATTGATTGACTGCTAAATCATCTTTGCCTGTTGCTGGTTTTGAATTACTGTTATGAGAACCAGTGTCGCTGGTGGATTTTGTAGCAATTTCTTTATCGTTCAGGCTGCCTGAAAGATTGTTTCCGTCATTGCGAGCCGTAGGCGTGGCAATCTCCTGATTATTCAGGTTACCTGAAACATTGGTTTCATCAGCCAATGCAGTAGTTGAAAAAACCGCCATCAGCGATAGCGTTAAAACTTTTAATTGATGTGCTTGATGTTTCATAAATTTCTTACCATTTAATGTAGTATGATTCAATGAATTGCATATAGAACTCTTCCAATCCAACGCTTTACCTTTTTTTGTATTCCTTATTGAGAATCCTGCAAAACTCGACTTTTTCTATTACTCGTCATTTTGAGCTGAAGTATTGAGCGTAGCGAAGTGGCAAGCGAAGAATCTTTATAAACAATAAGTTAGATTCTTCCCCTTCATCTCGTTCAGGGTCAGAATGACGAGTTTTGCAGAAGTATCTTATTATTTTTATTTCTTATTTTTCAGGCTGCCTGAATACTTTCCTGATAGCACGGAGGAACGACTACACATTTTTTTGAAAGCATTCAGGCAAATAAAACACTTATTTCTTGGTTTTGCTATCTTTCTTGGCTTTGCTATCATCATGATTATGTTGGCAGTGATGTTCTCCATCACCGTGATCATGTCCGCCATTGGGATGCATTTGTTTTTGCATGTCTTGTTGGAACTTTTTGCGTTCTTCTGGCGTCATTTGTTGCATAGCATTGTGCATACCTTGCATATAATCCTGCCGTTCTTTTTCTGTCATGTTCTTCATAAATTCAGGCATTTGATGATTTTCATGAGAATGATTTTCATGAGAATGATTGGCATGAGTATGATGTTCGTGTTGATGAGTAGCTTGATTGCTTGCACAAGCAGTTAATCCCAACATAACAATGCTTAAAAGGGTGAGTTTTTTCATTGTGTTGTCCTTAAAATATTATTGAAATATAAGTTTTTGCTTCGCTTCGCTCGCAGAAACTGCGGTTTGATTGCTTCGCAAAGCTGTTATTGACTTCGTCAATAACGATTTTGACTGCGTCAAAATAAACCTTGTTTTAGCTTCGCTTCGCTCGCAGAAACTGCGGCTTGATTGCTTCGCAATTTTTTTTGATAAACTTCGTTTATCAAAAGTTTGATACTTCGTATCAAACAAACCTTGTTTTTGCAGTTTCCGTTTTCAGGCAGCCTGAAAGATGGGAAAAAATTATTGAACGACCAAATCCCCAATCATGCGTCCTGAATGTGCAGGGAAAGAACAGAAGAATTTGTATCCACCACCTTTAATTTTGGCGACAGGAAATTCCACAGAAGTGCTTTGTCCGCCACCAATCATTTTGCTGTGAGCAATGACGCGTGGATCATTCGGTTTAACATAATCGGTTTTTTTGTTTTTGGCACCATCAGTAGCAACGCCAGCAACATCACCTGACTTGGTAATCACAACATTATGACCCATACCCGTAACAGGCATTTTGCCAACATGTCCCAAGTTAATCTTGAATGTTTTGCAAGACGCTGGAACGACAATTTTAGGAACAGCCGCACCTTTGGCATCGGTGTAAGTCATTTTGTCTGTCCCTTTCAAATCAAAGGAACAATCCGCAGCAAAAGCAGCAGAGCACAGCGATACGCTGGCGATCACACACAATTTTTTCAACATAAATAAACTCCTAATTAACTTAAACGAGGTTTGTTTTGCACTTTGCCAAGTGCAGATTTGTGGCATGAAAAACACCATGACTTGTCTTCTCATGCCAGAAAAATTAAATCAAATGACCATACACCGCTAAACTGCTCAAAACCACAATGACACATAGCGTTAAAACGGTTAATTGAATGGTTTTCATGACTTTTCCTTGATGTGATTGGGTTATAAATGATTTTTACTCTCATTTGCAACATGATAATCTAAATAAGAATAATTATCAACTATATTTTGATAATTGTTTTCCAACAGAGCCATGTCAAAGCGTTACATGATAGATGAGTTGTGTAGTGGTACAGATAAATAAGATTTGAGCGTAATTCCAACGCATAAACCAGTTGTTTTGCAGAGGTTTCAGCCTGAAAGGGTTGTAAAAACCCCCCAAAGATGGGGGTGAAAAAGGAACGGAACACTGATAAGTCAATTTTTAAAAATGAGTTCTTTCAGGCAGCCTGAAAATTTTTACCAACGATACGACACACCTAAACGAACATCGCGTCCTGGTTCTGGTAAAGCGTTAGAACCTGCTCGTTGGCTGTGGGAGCGATAGTTTTTATCAAAAGCGTTATCCACAGATAAATT
>JAFSQZ010000189.1 GCA_017446355.1 Neisseriaceae bacterium | reverse complement strand
CGAACGCAAGGCGTGGCAATCTCCCAAAGTTTCAGGCACAGCAACTTAAACAAAATAGTTTCTGTTGCATCAAGGATTGCCACAGTTTGCTACGCAAACTTCGCAATGACAGATTAAATAAAAGCAGCCTGAAATAAAACACCCGTCATTGCGAGCCTTGCAACGCAAGGCGTGGCAATCTCCTAAAAGTTTCAGGCACAGCAACTTAAAGAAAACAGTTTCTATTGCATCAAGGAGATTGCCACAGTTTGCTTACGCAACAACGCAATGACGAGTATTGAATTCAGGCTGCCTGAAACCAAAGCGGTGTTGCCAAAATCATTGGCTTGAATTTGGGGATTGTGAACAATATCCAAATACTGGCTTTTCTATTATTTATCAAAACAATTGATTGAATACTGATTGACTGTTTTGCTTTGTGAAAAATGTTAGAATACGCGGTTTTGGTTTTCAGGCAGCTGATATGATGGGACAAGGTAACGAGGTTATTCGTATTCGTGGTGCGCGGACGCATAATTTAAAAAATATTGATTTGGATATTCCGCGACATCAATTGGTGGTGATTACTGGGCTTTCAGGCAGCGGTAAATCGTCTTTGGCGTTTGACACGCTTTATGCGGAAGGACAACGCCGTTATGTGGAAAGTTTGTCTTCTTATGCGCGTCAGTTTTTGCAAATGATGGACAAACCTGATGTGGATTTAATTGAAGGCTTGTCGCCTGCGATTGCGATTGAACAAAAATCCACCAGTCATAATCCGCGCTCCACCGTTGGCACGGTTACCGAGATTCACGATTATTTGCGTTTACTTTATGCGCGTGTGGGCATGCCGCGTTGCCCCGAACATCAATTACCATTGAGCAGTCAAACCGTTTCGCAAATGGTAGATGCTGTGTTGATGCTGCCTGAAGAAACGCGCATTATGATTCTTGCGCCAATGGTGGTGAATCGCAAAGGTGAGTTTGTGGAGTTGTTTCACGATTTGCAAGCGCAAGGTTTTGCTCGCGTGCGCGTGGACGGCGAAATTTATCAGCTTGATGAAGTGCCGAAACTGGAAAAAAATATTAAACACAATATTGATGTGGTGATTGACCGCATTAAAGTTCGCGCCGATGTGCAACAACGTTTGGCAGAAAGTTTTGAAACGGCTTTGCAATTTGGCGATGAACGCGCGTTGGCATTGGAAATGGATAGTGGCAAAGAACATTGGTTTTCCGCACGTTTTGCTTGCCCTGTTTGCTCATATAGCCTGCCTGAATTAGAGCCGCGTTTATTTAGTTTCAATAATCCTATGGGTTCGTGTCCCACTTGCGATGGTTTGGGCAGTACCGACTTTTTTGATGAACATAAAGTTGTGGTGAGTCCTGAATTATCGTTGGCATCAGGCGCGATTGAAGGTTGGGACAAACGCAATCAATTTTATTTTCAAATGATTCAGTCTTTGGCAGCGCATTATCAATTTGATGTGAACACAGCTTGGGAAAAGCTGCCTGAAAACGTGCGTAAAGTTGTGTTGCACGGCTCTGGTAAAGAAGTAATTGATTTTAAATACTTATCTGAAAAAGGGACAATGTTTAATCGTGCGCACGCATTTGAAGGCATTTTACCTAATTTAGAACGCCGTTATCGTGAAACCGATAGCGAAACCGTGCGCGAACGTTTGCGCGAATACAAAAGTTATCGTTCGTGTCCAAGTTGTCATGGTGCGCGTTTGCGCAAAGAAGCGCGTTTTGTTTATGTGGGCGACAAAGCTTTGCACGAAGTTTCTGTGTTGCCTTTAAAACAAACGTTGGCATTTTTTGAAAATTTGACATTAGACGGTAACAAAGCACAAATTGCTGACAAGATTTTAAAAGAAATTTGCGCTCGTTTGGGCTTTCTTATCAGCGTAGGTTTGGATTATTTGACTTTGGCGCGTTCTGCTGAAACTTTATCAGGCGGTGAAGCGCAACGTATTCGTTTGGCCAGTCAAGTGGGCAGTGGTTTAACAGGCGTGATGTACGTTTTGGACGAGCCGTCCATTGGTTTGCATCAACGCGATAATGACCGCTTATTGGCAACTTTAAAACGTTTACGCGACTTGGGCAACAGCGTGATTGTGGTGGAACACGATGAAGATGCGATTCGCGCAGCGGATTTTGTAGTGGATATGGGGCAGGGCGCAGGTGAACACGGTGGAAACGTTGTGATTGCGGATACGCCTAAAAAAGTGGCTGCCTGCAAACATTCGTTAACAGGACAATATTTAAGTGGCGCAAAACAAATCGCGCTGCCTGAAAAACGTACACCGATTGACCGCAATAAAATATTGCTGGTAAAAGGTGCGCGTGGCAACAATTTGAAAAACGTTAATTTAGAATTACCATTAGGCTTAATAACGTGTATTACAGGCGTTTCAGGCAGCGGTAAATCAACCTTAATCAATGATACACTCGCCAAAATCACCGCGCGAGAACTCAATCGCGCCCAAGCTGAACCAGCACCTTATGACGAAGTACACGGTTTGGAACATTTAGACAAAGTCATCAATGTGGATCAATCGCCGATTGGACGTACACCACGCTCCAATCCCGCTACATACACAGGTTTGTTTACGCCCATTCGCGATTTATTTGCAGGCTTGCCTTTATCGCGTGAACGCGGTTACAGCGTTGGACGATTCTCTTTTAACGTCAAAGGCGGACGCTGTGAAGCTTGTCAGGGCGATGGTGTGATTAAAGTAGAAATGCACTTTTTGTCAGACGTTTATGTGCCTTGTGAAGTCTGTCAAGGTAAACGCTACAATCGCGAAACCCTAGATGTGTGCTACAAAGGAAAAAACATCAGTCAAGTTCTTGATTTAACAGTGGAAGAAGCCAGAGAATTTTTTGATGCCGTTCCCATTATTGCACGTAAACTACAAACCTTAATGGACGTTGGTTTGGGCTATGTTCGTCTAGGACAATCAGCCACCACACTTTCAGGCGGTGAAGCGCAGCGCGTTAAACTGGCATTAGAACTTTCTAAACGCGACACAGGACGCACACTTTATATTTTGGACGAACCCACAACAGGCTTACATTTTGCCGACATCGCCCAACTTTTAGACGTTATCCAACGCTTAAAAGGTAAGGGCAACAGTATTGTGATTATTGAACACAATTTAGATGTCATTAAAACCGCCGATTGGATTATTGATATGGGACCTGAAGGTGGTGATGGTGGCGGACAAATTTTGGTTTCAGGCAGCCCAGAAGATGTGGCAAAACACAAAAAAAGTCATACTGCAAAATATTTGCGCAAAATGCTGAAATAAAGATTAACTGCTTGCTTTGCGTTGTTATTATTTGGTTTTTGCTTTGCAAAATAGGGTTTCAGGCAGCCTGAAATGGTTTTAATTGACAGAGAAAGTTGATTGTGTGATGATTTGTTTTGATATTTGATAAACACATTAGCAATAATGATTAAGTCATTTAAACACAAAGGTTTAGAACTGTTTTTTAAAACAGGCGATAAATCAGGTATACAAGCGCATCACGCAAAACGCTTACATCAACAATTAACTGCGCTTCATCACGCAGAAAAACCGCAAGAAATGAATGTTCCAGCTTGGGGATTTCACCCTTTAAAAGGTGATTTAAAAGGCTATTATGCTGTATCTGTTAATGGCAATTGG
>JAFSQZ010000188.1 GCA_017446355.1 Neisseriaceae bacterium | reverse complement strand
TTGACTTTGTCATAAAACTGCTTAAAAAACAATTGAAGCGAAAAACAAAATAAAAAATCAGCAAAAAGTGTAAATAACACTACGAATTTCTACACATTAGGCAGCGACCGCAAAATTGAACCAATATCGCCATTGCCCTGACTTTTCATTTCAATCTGACGGCGACTGATTTTGTTTTGATAGCGTTCGGCAGGGGCAATATTGCGGGTTGCTTTAACCGTAATGTCTTCAATTTTGGTTGCATCATTGGGATTAACTGTGGCTGCTTGTGTTTTGTTACGTCGCTTTTGCATTTCTTCACGCATTTTTTTACGCTCTTCTGGCGACATATTTTGCATTTTTTCCTGCATTTGCTGATGATGATTTTTCTCTTTCAGGCTGCCTGAAACTTCACTGGTGTCCGTATCACCATAAGCCATAGCAGAAAACACTGTGGTCAATGCGATGGTCAATAAAGAACGCTGCATATTTTTCATATCTTGTTACCCTTTTCACCTTGATAGTTCAGCTTTAATAAGCTGAACAGACTTTAATAAGCTGAACAGACTTTAATAAGCTGAACAGACTTTAATAAGCTGAACAGACTTTAATAAGCTGAACAGAGTAGTTGAAATCTAAATAAAAATAATTATCAATTATAAACTAAAAATAATAATATGCAACCAAATGCGATTGCTAACAATATTGAAACCTTTATAAAACCTACTTTTATCACTGGTTATTGATGTTTTCAGGCTGCCTGAAAAGGGATATTTGATTAAATATCCCTTTTTATTATTGTAAATAAGTTACTGTATAACCATTGTTTTGCAACAATTTAACCAAACCTTTATCGCCAAACATATGCCCCACACCTGTGGCAATAACGTTTTTTTCTTTGGGTAACTGAATTAAAATTTTTGGCAACCAAATGCTGGTGCGATTTTCTAATAAATCAGTGATTAGCCATTTTTTCCAAAATACTTTATCTTGTGGTGAAAAAAATCTGAATTGTTTATCGCTATACAATAATTCCTCTAATTTTTTGATGTTGCCACTATTATAAGCATCAATCATTTCCTGTTGTTCTTTGGCTAACTCTTGTTCATTAGCGAACGTTATCTCCATAGATTGAACAATTTTATCTTTTGGTAATTCTTTAAATAATGGCACTTGTTCCATAATACTTTCCAACCCCATTCTTTTAATAGACTTTTCTTTGGCGTATTGCGACAACAATAAGTCAATACCATTTTGCGCACTGAAATGATTATCTAATGGAATACCCATTGTATTCATCAATGCCGACCACGCATAAAAATAGTCAAAAACAGTTAATAATGATGACATTTCAGATTTTTTGACCACTTCTCTTAATTGACCGTGTAATTTTTCACCAATATCATCTTTTAACTGATTTGGGTTGTTTTTATTGATTGATATTTGCATAAACGGAATAATATCCGTTTGCATCAACTCATCAGGAGAAGTTACAAAAAAAGTTTCTGTCATCAACATATCCGCATTATCAACGACTTCTTTCAGGCAGCCTGAAAGTTGCGTATCTTTTTTATTAAAATGAACTGTACCCACCAAATAAGAAACAGGTTCGCCTTTTTTCTCCACTTTCCACACAAAGGGACAGTTTACAGGTTCAGCATATGCAAAAGAGAATGCTAGCAACAGCACAAAAAAAGAAAGTATTCGTTTTTTCATCAAAAAATCCTTTTTATTTCATCAAAAAAGATGCGTTAAACCTAAATTTAATGCCGAACGACTATTACCCGATATTTGCCAACGAGCAGACGCATTAAAATTGGTTTTATCACTCAAACCAAAACCTATGCCCAATTTTGCATATGTTGCAGTATTGCGCGCAGATATTTTTTTGGGCTAACGTAGATTAGCCCCAAATATTTCATTAACAATACGATTATTCATCTGCTTTTTCCTTTTTCTTAAATAACTGAAAAATATCTTTTTTTAATATATTTCTAGGCAATGTATATGGAAATATCATAAAACCGAAAGCAACACCCAAATCAATAGCAACTCGTAGCCCCATTCTCATATTAACCAACATTATCAATAAGATAATCGCTATAGGTAATATAAAAACAATCGGTAAAGTATATTTTTCATACTTTTTAATTAAGAAACAAGAGATTATTGACCAAGATACAATTACGAATATATCAGCAAAGAAAAACTCATCTACCATAACATTAAAATCTAAATAATCAATTCATAGACTTCTAAAAAATAATTATACTTTTTAGAAGTCATATTTGTATTTCTACAAAATGGTATTTACTTTACAGTTATATCAGAATACTCACATTAAAATTTTCCTTTATTCAAGAGTTAAAAAAGAAGTTTTTCATCAAACTTCACGATGTGTGTTGCAATATGCGATTATTCTAATGATAATAATTATTATTTGTAAAGCAATTTTTTAACAAATTTTATTTTTACAAATAAATCAATTAGTTATATTGTTTCGTTTTAAAAATGATTTTAATACAAAGAGAATTTTTTACACATAAAAGGCGGTTTTTCAAACCAATATCGGGACGATTGGCTTGAAAAAACAACGCAGTAGGCTCATAAAGTGCCGATAAAAGCAAGATCAAGATGATGAACACAGGTTCTATGTTTTAGACGGTTTGAACAGCTGAACAATAGATGATGTGTGCAAAAATTAAACAGTGGCTGTGTTAAAATATGCGTCATTTTGAAAGTTTAAGTCAATGTTTCAGGCTGCCTGAATAGTTAAGTTTAAAGAGAAATCAATATGTTAGATAATTTAACCAAGCGTTTTAGTAAAGTTTTTAAGGATATTCGTGGACAATCCAAATTAACCGAAGATAATATTAAAGAAGCTTTGCGCGAAGTGCGCTTGGCGTTGTTGGAAGCAGATGTGGCTTTGCCGATTGTGAAAGATTTTGTCAATCAGGTGAAAGCGCGTGCTTTGGGTAAAGAGTTTGCCGATAATTTAACACCAGAACAGGCGTTTTTTGGTTTGGTCAATGAAGCTTTGGTTGAGTTGATGGGCAAACAAAATAGCGCGTTGGATTTAAACTGCGCACCACCTGCAACGATTTTAATGGCAGGTTTGCAAGGTGCGGGTAAAACCACAACAGTGGGTAAATTGTCGCGTTTATTAAAAGACCAAGATAAGAAAAAGAAAATTTTACTGGTGTCTGCTGACGTGTATCGTCCTGCGGCGATTGAACAGTTGCGCTTGTTGTCCAAACAAGTGGGCGTGGACTTTTTCCCATCTGATGTGTCGCAAAAACCTGTGGAAATTGCCAAAGCCGCACAGGATTACGCTAAAAAACATTTTTATGATGTGTTAATGGTGGATACGGCAGGACGTTTGGCTATTGACCAAGAAATGATGGACGAAATCCAAAATATTCACGCTGCCATCAATCCTGTGGAAACTTTGTTTGTGATTGATGCAATGTTGGGTCAAGATGCTGTGAATACCGCACAAGCGTTTAATAGTGTGCTGCCACTTACAGGCGTGATATTGACCAAAATGGACGGTGATTCGCGCGGTGGTGCTGCCTTATCGGTTCGTCAAGTAACAGGTAAACCCATTAAATTTATGGGGGTAGGTGAAAAAATCACAGGTTTAGAACCTTTCTATCCTGATCGCATTGCCAGCCGTATTTTGGGTATGGGCGATGTGATGACCTTGATTGAAGATGTGCAAAAAGGCATTGATGAAGAAACCGCCAAAGATATGGCGAAAAAATTGCATCGTGGCAAAGGTTTTGATTTAAATGACTTTAAAGCACAAATTCAACAAATGCGTAATATGGGTGGTTTGGAAAACTTGTTGTCTAAAATGCCAGGGCAATTGGGTGAGTTGTCTAAACAAATCCCAGAAGGCACCGCCGAAAAAGCAATGGGACACGTGGAAGCCATTATCAACTCAATGACGCCCAAAGAACGTGCAAATCCTGCATTACTGAAAGCCAGTCGTAAACGCCGTATTGCATTGGGTGCAGGCGTGAGTATTCAAGATGTTAATAAAATGCTGAAACAATTTGAACAATCGCAACAAATGATGAAAATGTTCAGCGGCAAAAATATGTTTAAAATGATGAAAATGGCGAAAAGTATGAAAGGTATTTTGCCAAAGTTTTAAGGTGAAACAGGTTTTATTCAGCAAAAAATACGCCATTGATAACACACTCGGTTTTATTTGAAAAAACCTTTATAATGTGTGCGATTGTAATGATTAAGTATGTTAGTTTGTTTCAGGCAGCCTGAACCGTTATTTGTTTAAGGCTGCCTGAAAACGCTTTATATTGAGAAAAAAATGTCTATAATTTTAGAACAAGTGCGCCGTCGTCGTACTTTTGCCATTATTTCCCACCCTGATGCAGGGAAAACCACGTTAACTGAAAAATTATTGTTGTTTTCAGGTGCGATTCAAAGTGCAGGTACGGTTAAAGGTAAAAAAACAGGAAAATTTGCAACGTCCGATTGGATGGAAATTGAACAACAACGCGGCATTTCAGTGGCATCGTCTGTGATGCAGTTTGAATATCAAGACCATACCGTAAATTTATTGGATACACCAGGACACCAAGACTTTTCCGAAGATACTTATCGTGTTTTAACAGCGGTGGACAGTGCATTGATGGTAATTGATGCGGCAAAAGGTGTGGAAGCGCAAACCATTAAATTATTAAACGTTTGCCGTATGCGCCACACGCCGATTGTTACCTTTATGAATAAATACGACCGTGAAGTGCGCGATTCTTTGGAATTGTTGGACGAAGTGGAAAATATCCTGAAAATCCGCTGTGCGCCTGTTACATGGCCGATTGGTATGGGCAAAAATTTTAAAGGTGTTTACCATATTTTAAACGATGAAATTTATCTGTTTGAAGCAGGTGGCGAAAGATTACCGCACGAATTTGACGTGATTAAAGGCATTGGTAACCCTGAATTGGACAAACGTTTTCCAATGGAAATTCAACAACTTCGTGATGAAATTGAACTGGTTCAGGCAGCGTCCAATGAATTTCATTTAGATGAATTTTTATCTGGTGAATTAACCCCTGTATTCTTCGGTTCAGCCATCAATAATTTTGGTGTACAAGAAATTTTAAATGCCTTGATTGAATGGGCGCCAGCACCAAAATCACGTAATGCAACAGTGCGCGAAGTGCAGCCTGAAGAAAGCAAATTTTCAGGATTTATTTTTAAAATTCAAGCAAATATGGACCCGAAACACCGCGACCGCATCGCCTTTTTGCGTGTATGTTCAGGGAAATTTGAACGCGGTATGAAAATGAAACATTTGCGCATTAACCGTGAAATTGCCGCCAGCAGCGTGGTAACCTTTATGTCGCACAACCGCGAATTAGTGGAGGAAGCCTACGCAGGCGATATTATCGGTATTCCGAATCACGGCAATATTCAAATTGGCGACAGTTTTTCCGAAGGTGAACAATTAGCGTTTACAGGTATTCCATTTTTCGCGCCCGAATTATTTCGCAGTGTGCGCATTAAAAATCCTTTGAAAATGAAGCAGTTGCAAAAAGGTTTGCAACAATTGGGCGAAGAAGGTGCGGTTCAGGTATTTAAGCCACATTCTGGCGCAGATTTAATTTTGGGCGCGGTGGGTATGTTGCAATTTGAAGTGGTTACTTCACGTTTAGCAGCTGAATATGGTGTGGAAGCCGTATTTGATAACGTATCCGTATGGTCAGCACGTTGGGTATCGTGTGAAGATAAGAAAAAATTGGCGGAATTTGAACGCGCGAATGCCGCCAATTTAGCCATTGATGCAGGTGGAAATTTAACTTATCTTGCGCCTAATCGTGTAAATTTACAACTCACCGAAGAACGCTGGAAAGACATTGTGTTCCACGAAACACGTGAACATTCCGCAAATTTAAATGCGTAAATCCGTTTCAGGCAGCCAGTTTTTAAAATTCACACTAATGCTTTGTGATGGATATTTTGTGAAGAAGCTTGTTTTTTATGATTACAAAAATTCTTTGCATTGTGCCATAACAGCAAGTTTATAAAACTTTCAGGCTGCCTGAAAACGATTCAATTAAACAAATACTTGAATAAAAGATATTTCACAAAGTTATCAAATTAAAAGTTTCTGCGAGCAAAGCTAAAAAATACGGTCATTGCGAAACTTGAACACAGTTCAAGGCGTGGCAATCTCCCAACTTACAGAGAACAGACTTTGATTGATAAATGGCAATAACACAGATTAAATCAGAAAATTGCCACGACTTGGCTTATGCACATCTACTACTTTTGCAAAGTTTTTTGCATTAAAAAAACTGCAAAATCAAAAACTAATTGATTTTGCAGAATTTTTATTAAAATTGGTTGATTAAAAAAATTAATTACAAACCTTCGGCTTTTAAGGCTGCCTGAACGCCTGTATCTTGCATCATTGTGTTCATCAAAGCAGTTAAGTTAGCAAAGGGTGATAAATCAATGCCCACGCCCACTGCCCAACGCAAAATCACAAATAAGTAAGCATCAGCCACGGTGCGAACGCCTGCAAAGTATGTTTTGCCTTGCAAGGCATTATTGGCAATGCCTAACAAACGCAGAATTTTTTCGCGTGCTTTGGCTTGCAGGGCAGGGTGGGCGTTTTCGTCATCGATAAATCGCATGGGGGCGAAAATGGGGACAAAAGCTTCGTGCAAATCGGCGTTGCAGAACGCTAACCAACGCATAGCATTGGCACGCACTTGCAAATCTTTGCCACCCAATAAGTTGGCTTGCGGAAATTTTTCGTCCAAGTAATGCAAAATCGCCACATTTTGTGTCAAAACAAAATCGCCATCAACCAAACACGGCACTGATCCCATAGGATTAAGTGCCAAAAATTCAGGTTGTTTCAAGGCATCTCGTGCAACGGCTTCGGCTTCGTATTTTGCTCCTGTCCATTCCAAGGCAATGTGATCTGTCAAAGAACAAGCACCTGGCATATAATACAGTTTCATAGAATAATCCTTTCATTGTTTGAATGTTGATAAAACGAATTTATTTTAGTACATTCTAAAATAAATGCAAATCTTTTGTGTGTAAATGTTCAGGCTGCCTGAACAAAGTTTCTGCGAACAAAGTGAAGCCAAAACGTGGTTGGTCAAAACAACTCAAAACAAACGTGTAGTGTAAAAATCAAGTTTTGCAAAAGTTTTTATATGGCTTTGTGATAAAATGCCACGCTTTGACTTTGCCGTGTTTTATTCAAGAAAGGCAATCGCAATGAAACAAAAGCCCTTTTCTTATCACCGTACTGTACTAATGCTTGTTGTTGCTGCATTATCTGCATGCTCAACTGTGCCAACTTCTGGACCAAGTATGAGTCAGGTATTGTCTTTGAAAGAGCAAAATAATCATACCCAACAGCAGGAAAGTGCATTACCCGCTGTTGAAGTGATTGATATTGATAACGATAATTCACAATTATTGTCGGCAAACCCCACAAATCAAGATTTATCAGATTTAGGTGGTGCAAGCAGTAATGTAGATATGGTTGGTGCGGGCGATGTGTTGAATATTACACTATGGGAAGCACCACCAGCCGTTTTATTTGGTGGTGCCATCAATTCTGTGGGTTCTGGTACTGCGCAAATGGTGAAGCTGCCTGAACAATTGGTTAGCTCAAATGGCACAGTTTCTATTCCTTTTTTAGGACAGTTAAAAGTAAGTGGTAAAACCATTTCTCAAATTCAAAAAGAAATTGTTTCACGATTATCACGTAAAGCAAATCAACCCCAAGCTTTGGTTACCATCGCACAAAATAACTCTGCCAATGTTGTGGTGATTCGAGCAGGAAAAAGTGTACGTATGCCGCTTACTGGACATCGTGAACGCGTATTAGATGCTGTTGCAGCCATTGGTGGTGTGGAAACTGGCGTGCAAGACATCACTTTGCAATTAACGCGAGGAAATCAAGTACGCACCATTTCTTTGGAACGTGTAACTTCTGACCCCACACAAAATATTACTTTGCGTTCAGGCGATGTGCTAACGATGATGGCAACGCCATTGAGTTTTACTGCATTGGGCGCAGTGGGTAAAAATCAACAAATTCGTTTTGCAGCACGCGGATTAAATTTAGGTGAAGCTTTGGGTGAAATGGGCGGTTTATTGGATCGTCGCGCCGATCCACGTGGCGTGTTTATGTTCCGTTACCAACCTTTGCATACGCTGCCTGAAAACCGTCAAGCAGCTTGGTATGCAAAAGGCTTGCACGCACAAAACGATGTGCCTGTTGTGTATCGTGTGGATTTGAAAAATCCTAATTCACTGTTTTGGTTACAACGCATACAAATGCGCGATAAAGACGTGGTTTATGTAGCGAATGCACCCACCACAGAATTGCAAAAATTCCTGCAATTTGTGTTCTCACCCATTACCAGCAGTTTCTACAATATAGAACGTATGGGTAACTAACTAAAGGATTTTATCGTTATGTCAAACGAAACAAACGAACAACAAAAAGAACCAGTAGTCGCTAACACGACTGAACAAACCACTGTTAACCATAATGAATCAGAACAAACTGTTCAGGTAGCTTCCAAAAAAAATAAGAAAAAACGCGACTGGTTGTTTTGGACAATAGTGGGTTTGCCCACCGCTATTTCTTTGGTTTATTTTGGACTGATTGCTTCTAATCAATATATTTCCGAGTCAAGCTTTTTGGTTCGTTCCGCAAAAAATCAAGCCAATACAGGTGCATTGGGCGCGCTTTTTCAAGGTATGGGAATTGCGCGTTCACAAGACGATACTTATGCCGTGCAAGAATATATGCGTTCGCGCACAGCATTAGGAGAATTGTCTAAAAATATTCCTGTGCGTTCGTTTTATCAGGAAAAGGGTGATATATTCAGTAAATTTAACGGGTTAAATTTATCATATTGGCAAAACGATGAAGCGTTTTATCAATATTACACAGATAAAATTATTGTTAATGTTGACCCTGTTTCAGGTGTTTCCACTTTGCAAGTGAATACTTTTGATGCGGCACAATCCAAACAAATCAACGAAGCCTTGTTGCAAAAGGCAGAACAACTTATTAACAACATCAACGACAGAGCGCGTTTGGACACCATTACCTATGCAGAAAAAAATCTGAAAACAGCACAGGAAAACGCCTCAAAAACAGCACAAGCACTAATGGCTTATCGCACCAAAAATGGTGTTTTGGATTTGAAACAACAATCTGAAATGAAAATGGCATTGATGGCAAAATTGCAAGATGAGTTGATTTCCATTCAAACACAATTGGATCAAGTTCGAGCGGTAACCCCTGAAAACCCACAAATCAGTGGTTTGCAAGCGCGTGAACAAAGCCTGAAAAATGAAATTCGTAAACAATCACAACTGATAACAGGTAGCGATAATCAGTCCATTGCCAAACAAGCAGCAAAATATCAACAACTTGCTTTGGAAAATGAGTTAGCCAATCAACAAGTGTCATCTGCCTTATCGGCATTGGAAACGGCGCGTGCAGAAGCAGATCGTCAGCAACTTTATTTAGAAGTGGTGGCGCAACCCAGTCAGCCTGATATGCCACAAAAACCCACGCGGATTTACAATATTATTGCAACTTTTGTAATTAGCTTAATGGTTTATGGCGTGGTTAAATTATTAACCGCAAGTATTCGTGAGCACAGAAACTAATGAAAGCCTTGCATCAAACTTCTTTTTTTGAATCATTGATGATTCAAAAACGTGTACTCTACGCATTGATTATGCGAGAAATCATCACACGCTACGGACGCAATAATATTGGCTTTTTATGGTTGTTTGTGGAGCCATTATTATTCACATCAATGATTGTTTGGTTATGGAATGTGCGTTCTTTTCAAAGTTCTTCATCGCTGAATATTATTGCGTTTATGATAACAGGCTATCCTATGGCAATGATGTGGCGTAATGCGTCCAATCGTGCAATTGGTTCCATCAAAGCCAATGCCAGCCTGTTGTACCACCGTAATGTACGCGTATTGGACACCATTTTAGCGCGTATTATATTGGAAGTTTCTGGAGCAACCATCGCCCAAGTGTTTTTGATGGCAATACTGGTGGTGATGGGTTGGATAGCTGTGCCTGCTGATCCATTTTATATGATATTGGCATGGTTATTGATGGTATGGTTTGCGTTTGGTTTGGGTATGATTATTTGCTCCATTGCCTTTTATATTGAGGTGTTTGGTAAGCTTTGGGGAACATTTAGTTTTTTATTATTACCAGCATCAGGTGCGTTTTTTTTCGTTCATTCCTTACCACACGGTTTCCAACGTTATGCACTGATGATTCCAATGATTCATGGCACAGAAATGTTCCGTCATGGCTATTATGGCAACGGTGTGATTACATTAGAAAATCCCAGTTATCTTATTATCACCAATCTTGTTTTAACTTTTATTGGGCTGATTTTGGTAAAAACATTCAGCAATGGAGTGGAGCCTAGATGATTTCCGTAGAACATGTCAGCAAACGCTATCGAACTCGTCAAGGTTGGCGCACGGTTTTAGATGATATCAATTTCACCTTAAAAAAAGGGGAAAAAGTAGGGATTTTGGGACGAAATGGTGCAGGTAAATCCACTTTAATTCGTTTATTAAGTGGTGTTGAGCCACCCACCAGTGGTGAAATTAAGCGAACCATGAGCATTTCATGGCCTTTGGCGTTTTCGGGCGCGTTTCAAGGCAGTTTAACAGGCTTTGATAATATGCGTTTTATCTGTCGTGTTTACGATGTGGATTGGGATTATGTGAGAACGTTCACCGAAGAATTTTCCGAGTTGGGCGAATATCTTAATGAACCCATTAAACGTTATTCATCAGGTATGAAAGCACGTTTGGCATTTGCTTTATCACTGGCCGTTGAATTTGATTGCTACTTAATTGATGAAGTGATTGCAGTGGGTGATGCGCGGTTTAATGAACGTTGTCGTTATGAACTTTTTGAAAAACGTAAAGATCGTTCTCTTATTTTGGTATCACACAGCGAACGCGCAATGAAACAATATTGTGATAATGCAATGGTTTTAGACAGTGGAAAATTGCATTTATTTGAGAATTTAGACAGTGCTCAAGCTTTTTATAAGGCAAGTTATCCTGCGACATTGGCTAAATAATGAATGATTGTGTGCTGCCTGAATATTTCTTTCAGGCAGCATTTTTTATGGCTGTTATTGAGCAGAATAATGATTTTTGTAGGCGTTTAACAACAATGAAATGGTATCAAAGTTTAGGCGAAAAGCGATTAAAGATTGCGCGGTTTGATACGATGAACAATGTATGCTTGCTTAATCTAAATGGTTTTAAACGGTTTTAAAATATTTTTACGTAAAGATAAAGTGTTGGCAATAGGGTTGTTTTCACGCGTTTTCATCAATAAGCAACTGAACATAGTGGTGTTGTTGGGTAGGGAAAGTGTTAGATTTTTACCTTTTGTGGTTTCAAAAGCCAATTGATGTTGTTGTGCGAATTGTTGGGCGCGTTGGTTGGCAAGGTTTAGTAAAGGAATTTTTTGTTCTGGAATGTGGGCGATTTTGGCGTTTAAAACTAAAATTTGCGCAGCAAGCCAGTCAGCAGGGTCGCTAAAACGTTGTGGACTGCGTTGTGTAAAATCGTGTCGGCTGGCCGCGATGAGTAGGGCAGTGGTGCGAATTTCAGGCAGCAGATCTTGGTAGATAATATCGGACTGACATAGGTTTTGAGATGGTGTGGTGCAAAAATGTTCTACCACAATAATGGTGCGTAATGGCGTTGCGTTGTGAGCAATAGAAAGTGTGGTGGCGTGCATCGCGATTTTCCTTGTACAGGCAGCCTGAAAAGATGGGGCAATTTTCAGGCTGCAAAGAAAACCGCCAGCAATTTTTTTGGCGGTTAGCTTAATGTGGTTTTTTACACGCAAAAAGACTACCGCGCCGAAGCGTGGTAGTACCAATAAGAAAAAGTGAAAAAAAGCGGGTTCATAGACATAGTTTACGGTATGTTTTTAAAACGAATATGTTGCGCATTCTGCTTTTATTGTTTGGTTTTGTCAAGTTAAGGATTAGGTTTTAGCGTTTTTCATCTTCGGCCCAAATATCGGGTTTTCTTTGGCGTTTAATTAAGATGCGTACTGCACCGTCATTGCCTTTGCGTGGTTCACAATACGCTAAAACGTCTGGATGTTGCATCAACCAACGGCGGACAGTGGTTTTGAGTTTGGGGACGTAACCTGATGAATTTAAACCACTGCCGTGAATGATTTCACCACATACACCACGTTGTTTGAGAAATTCTATAAATTCATTAAGCGTTTGTTGTGCTTCTTCTTGGGTGTAACCGTGCAAATCTACGTCCGCTACAACTTCCCAATGTCCTGCTTGAAGACGTTTGATATCGTTGCTGCCTTGTCCATTTTTGCTGAATGTGTCGGGCACTTCAATACGTGTATCGCCTTCGCCTATGTAAAAATAACGGTCTTCATCTGGTTCTATTGATGAGTGTTTGCGTACTTTTATGGGCGTTTTGTCTACGGGGGCGACATAGCGTTGTGTGCTTTTTAGGGGGATAACATCGCTCATTAAGCTGGCAAAATCAGGCTCTTCTTCTTTGGCTTGTTGTGCTTTTAAGGCAGCCTGTTGTTTGACGCGTGCTTCTTCTTTGGCTTGTTTGTGTAAATTTTTTAATTGTTCTTGGAAGTTCATAGTGTTTGTTTAGAAACAAAAAAAGGCAGAAAGCTTTGCAAAATTCGTTATTCAGGGTCAGAATGACGAATTACAAGGCTTTCAGGCTGCCTGAATGTTAAATTAACATTAAAATCAGATAAAAAAGTTGCACAATAAACACAACTAACGCTGCAATGCTGGCAATCATCCAGTTGAATTCTGGGTGCTGTTGAGGGATTGTGTGCATAGGCATTTGCTGCAATTCCTGTTCAGACGAAACCGTTCTCAACTGATTGTCTTGGGTATTTACCAAAGAGAATGGTAAATGGTCAGCTTGTTCCATCGTATTGTGTTGATGATGTGCTTGTTCAACTGTGTTGAGATTGGTTGTAGGTAATTGCGTATTTTGTTCGTCAGTTGAACGAAATGCTGTTGAAGTGGTACCCACGTCAGCAAAGTTGTCCTTTTGGTTAACAGACCTAGCCTTTTGCAAATTGGCTACGGTTTCAGCTTTGGCTGTATTAGTGCGTGTGTCTTGTTGTTTTTTAAGTAATTCACTATCTTGGGTAGTGAATTTTGGCATATGATAAGTTGGTGCACTAACAGCGTTTTCTTTGTATGTTTTTTTTCTTTTGTTATGAACGTATTCACTGACAACGTTGTATTTAGGCACACGATAATGTAAGACTTTTTTGCGTGACATTTGTTTTTTTGTGGTTGCTTGTTTTTGGGCAATTATATTGGGTTGATGATTTTGTTGTTTTGGCACGGTTTGTACAGGCTCTTTTGCTAAACTAGGGGCGCGTTGCGATAATGCTGAATTTGTCTGTTCTTGCTGGGTGGATGCTGCTTTCTTTTTGCTTTCTAAAATAAAATGAAATCGTGCAGCACAACGTGGACAACTGGTGTGTCCTTTTAGTATGCGCAAAATTTTATAGTTAATGTTCATAGAATGCTTGCAATTGGGGCATTCAAACGTAATATTTTCATCCATCATTGATACTCACAGCTAAACTAGCGTTTTATACCACATAAACACGCCCAGCCGTTGTTGATAATAGCAGGCTGCATTTCAAACCATTGCGCATAAATTGCGCTCATTTCATTTACTTGTTCTGCCAAAATTCCCGATAATACGATGCGTCCACCTGTTTTTGTGCGTGCGGCAAGCATTTGTCCAAGCATACGCAAAGGGTTTGCCAAAATATTGGCAACAACGACATCAAATTGCTGGTGTTCAGGCAGCTCATCAGGTAAATAAAAGGCTGCCTGAACATTATTTTGTACAGCATTATTCTGGCTGGCTTGAATGGCTTGTGGGTCAATATCTACGCCTGTTGCCGAACTTGCACCCAGTTTGAGTGCTGCAATCGTTAAAATACCAGAACCACAACCGTAATCCAATACGTTTTCTTTGCCGAATAAATTTTTGTCTAACCATTGTAAGCATAAATGTGTGGTGGGGTGGCTGCCTGTCCCAAAAGCTAAACCAGGGTCAAGACGCAAATTGATGGCTAAATGGTCAGGTGTGTTATGCCAAGTAGGGGTAATCCACAAGCGGTCAGAAATTTTAATGGGGTCAAACTGTGATTGAGTGAGTCGCACCCAATCTTGTTCTTCAATGCGTGTTATTTGATATTCAGGCAGCGTTATTTCTGTTTGTATGGCTGCTTGTTGTAAAACATCTGCTACATTGGTTTTTTCATCAAATAAAGCCACAACCATACTTTGTTGCCACAATTGTTGTTGTGGCATAGTGGGTTCACCAAAAATGGGTTCTTCGTTGTCTGTGCCTGCGAAAGCATCTTCAATGGCACTGGATAAAGCACCTAAATCCATTAGTGCATCGGAAAAGACTTCGGCTTGTGTTTCATTTAAGGGAATACTGGCTTGTTGATAAAACATAAATACAGTAATGCAGTGGTTTTAGCAAAGATGGGCATTTTAACATTGTTTGTTGTATTTGTTCAAAAGGGAGCGTTTTTTGACTGGAAAGCTTTATAAAATTTGTATCTTTTAGCACACTTATTACTAAATATTGAAGATTTAAAGTTTTTCAGGCTGCCTGAAATATTTAGGCGGTCAAGAAGTCTTTTTTGTTGTGTAACCACACGTCTAAATGATGCGTAACCACGTTGGGTTGGGTGTTAATAAGTTGCGGCGCAATGTTGCGTGCTTGTTCCAGCAAAAGTAAATCGTCTTCCAAGTTGGCAAAACGTAACATTGGAACGCCGCTTTGACGTGCGCCTAGAAATTCACCAGGTCCGCGTAAGTTTAAATCTTGGCGTGCAATTTCAAAACCGTCGGTGTGTTCGTAAATAACTTTTAAACGTGCTTTGCTAAGTTCGCCTAATGGTTCGGCAAATAATAGTATGCACGTGCTTTTTGCGCTGCCACGTCCAACGCGTCCGCGTAATTGGTGTAATTGTGCTAACCCCATACGTTCGGCGTGTTCAATAACCATTAAACTGGCATTGGGTACGTCTACGCCAACTTCAATAACGGTGGTGGCAACCAATACATTCAGGCTGCCTGAAACGAATTTTGCCATTACTTCGGCTTTTTCGGCGGCTTTCATTTTTCCGTGTACCAAACCAATATTGAGTTGTGGTAGGGCATCTTGTAGGGTGGCTAATGTTTCGGTGGCGGTTTGTAGTTGTAGGGTTTCGCTTTCTTCAATCAGTGGACAAACCCAATAGGCTTGTTGTCCCATTTGGCAGGTTTTTAAGACAAATCCTTCCACTTCTTCGCGGCGAATGTTGTTGACCAGTTTGGTGGTAATTGGTGTGCGATTTGGGGGTAGCTCATCAATGGACGATACGTCTAAATCGGCAAAAAAACTCATTGCCAGTGTGCGTGGAATAGGGGTGGCGGACATCATTAGTTGATGAACATCTTCGCCTTTGTTTTTTAATGCCAAGCGTTGCGCTACGCCAAAACGATGTTGTTCGTCCACAATGACTAGCCCTAAATTTTGAAAGCTAACGTCATTTTGAAATAGGGCGTGCGTGCCAACAGCTACACGAATACTGCCATCAGCCAACGCGCTTTTCGCTGCGTCTTTTTCTTTCTTTTTCAGGCTGCCTGAAAGCCAAGCGACTTCTATCCCAAGCGGTGTAAACCATTGTTTGAATTTTAAATAATGTTGTTCTGCCAAAATTTCGGTGGGTGCCATAATGGCTACCTGAAAATGATTGTTGTCTTCCAAAGCCGTTAAGGCAGCCAGTGCGGCGACAATGGTTTTGCCACTGCCAACATCGCCTTGTAATAATCGGTGCATAGGGTGGTTTTGTGCCAAATCGTGTTGGATTTCGGCAATGACGCGTTGTTGTGCTTGCGTTAAAGAAAAGGGCAGGGTGTTTAACAGTTTTTGCGTGTATTGACCGTTGCCTAAAAGCGGTTTTGCGCTGCCTGAAAAACGTTTTTGTTTGGCAAGTTGCATAGATAATTGTTGCGCCAATAATTCATCAAATTTTAGCCGTTGCCAAGCGGGTAAATGTTGGTCGGTTAAAGTGTGTGCCGCGATTTCTGGGGGCGGATTGTGCAATAAGCGTAAACTGTCCATCAAGGGTGGCAGATTAAGTGATGCCAACAAGCTTTCAGGCAGCGTTTCTGTGTGGTTTAAATGTGTTAAGGCTGCCTGAATAATACGGTGTAAAGTGGATTGATTTAAACCAGCGGTGGTGGGGTAAATAGGGGTTAAATGTTCGGCAAGTGAAGTGTTTTCCGCGCTGTGAATTTTTGGGTGAATCATTTCTGTGCCGAAGTAACCGTGTTTCACTTCGCCTAATGCACGCACTTTTTTGCCAACGGCTAATTGTTGCTGCTGACTGGGATAAAAATGTAAAAAACGCAATACCAAAGGCGTACCCGCGCTGTCTTTAATGCGGACAATTAACTGTTTGCGCGGTTTGAATTGAACTTGTTGAAAAAACACTTCACCTTGCACTTGGCATACCTGTCCAAAAGGCGCGTCTGCAATAGGTGTGATGTGGGTTTCGTCTTCGTAACGCAAGGGTAAATGCAAAGCTAAATCCCACAGCGTATGCAAGTTGAGCTTGGCCAGTTTTTGTGCGGTTTTGTCGGTGATGGAAAGAATTTTTTGCGTTTCAGGCAGCATATTTTAAAGTCGGTTGAAAGTTGTGCATCAGTTTTGGATTTTACAAAGTTTTTGGCATACGATAAATATTGAAATATTGTTTCAGGCAGCCTGAATATTATTTTTTCTCATTTGTGTTTATTATTGTATATTTAAACTTTTTGTTTTCATAAATCGTTACACCGTGCGTTTTTTCTAATATTTCTTGGAAAGATTTAAATCCATATTCTTCCCAATTCCATTTGCTCTTGGTTTGAGATTTTGCTTTGGCTATATCCACATATCCTTGTTCATCTTTGTATTTTTCTACTGTTTCTTGTAATACAGTAATAAATTCTCTAAATGGAATTTTGCGACAATGCATAATATTTCTATCGTTGGTAGATATTTGTATAGTTCCAAATGATTTTAAATGCTTGGATAATTGAGAAAATCCAAAACTTCTTGGATCATAATCAGGGAGAACATTTCTAATGTATGTTCCTAATTGTCCCACATAGACCCAGCCAGTTTCATCAGCACATTGTTTGATTGCTGAATAAATAATTTGTTGTATAGGTGTTTTTTTATTCAATGATTGTTGGGTATTATTTTGTTTTTCTTTATTATCTTCGGAAGCATCGTCTGATTTTTTATCTATTTTTTCATCAGGAAGTAAATTTTCAAAATAAATAAAACTATCACAAGACATAATCAATGATTTAGGTGTTTTTTGCAAACCAAAACCATAAACCATCATTCCTGATTGACGCAATCTTTGTGCTAATGGTGTGAAATCGCTATCAGACGATACCAAACAAAAACCGTCAAATGTTTTGCTATACAACAAATCCATTGCGTCAATTAAAAGTTGCATATCGGTTGCGTCTTTGCCTTTGACATAAGCAAATTGTTGAAT
>JAFSQZ010000022.1 GCA_017446355.1 Neisseriaceae bacterium | reverse complement strand
TTCGGAAAAAGGGCGCGTTTGAATCATACTTTTTGTCATAAAACCCCCAAAACAAGCGTGCTATTTTAACACGCTTTCAACAGCATTCAGGCTGCCTGAAACCTTTCTCATCTTTATTGCGAAGTCTACGAAAGACAGTAGCAATCTTTTAAAAGTTTTAGGTAATCCTAAATAAAAGTTAAATAAGGGGATTGTTTTAGTCTTACTTTACTTCGCAATTAAGGTTTCAGGCTGCCTGAACAATGTTTTGTAGATATTTTAATCTGTTAAAATACCCAGTTTTTAGTCTTAAAGAAACAAAGCTATGAAAGCGATGATTTTAGCTGCTGGACGCGGTGAACGAATGCGTCCACTCACAGATTCTACGCCTAAACCTTTGCTCCAAGCAGGAGGTAAACCTTTGATTGTTTGGCATTTGCAACGCTTAAAACAAGCAGGTATTGATGAAATCGTGATTAACCACGCTTGGCTAGGACAGCAAATTGAAGACACGCTCGGCGATGGCAGTGCTTACGGCGTGCATTTATCCTATTCAGCAGAAGGTGCGCAAGGTTTGGAAACGGCTGGTGGTATTGCCACTGCTTTACCGTTTTTAGGCGATAAACCTTTTTTAGTGGTTAATGGCGATGTTTTCACCGATATTGATTTTCAGGCAGCCCAAAACATCGCACAAACACTGCCTGAAAATCAATTGGCTTATCTTTGGTTGGTACCCAATCCTGAACATCACCCAAACGGTGATTTTTCCTTGCAACACAACGGTTTGATTTTATCTGAAAGCACTACTGGACAACGTGGTACATTCAGCGGTGTCGGCATTTACCGACCTGAATTATTCGCCAACATTGCCCCAAGAAGCATTGTCAAACTCGCACCACTTTTGCGTCAAGCGATGCAAAATCAACAAATCAGTGGCGCATTTCATCAAGGTTTATGGTTAGATGTTGGCACACCAGAGCGTTTGCAACAAGCCCATCAACTGGCACAACAAGGTAAATTGGCTGCCTGAAAACCATTACCGAAAAGGAAAAATTATGAAAGGCATTGTTTTAGCAGGAGGCAACGGTTCGCGGTTAACACCTATTACGCGCGGTATCTGTAAACAACTTTTACCCGTGTACAACAAACCTATGATTTATTATCCACTTTCCGTGCTGATGCTTGCAGGTATTCGCGACATTTTACTCATCAGCACACCGCACGACTTGCCTTTATTCAAGCGATTATTAGGTGATGGCAGCAACTTTGGCATATCGCTTTCGTATGCCAGTCAAGAACGCCCAGACGGCATTGCCCAAGCTTTTCTTATTGCAGAAGATTTTATCGGACAAGACAAGGTTTGTTTGATTTTGGGCGACAATATTTTTTACGGACAATCGTTTAGCCAAACCTTGCATAACACCGTTCAACAACTCAACGGAGCAACCATTTTTGCCTATCAAGTCAAAGACCCACAACGTTTTGGCGTGGTCAGTTTCAATCAACACTTTCAGGCAGTGTCCATTGAAGAAAAACCCGCAAAACCATTATCGCCTTATGCAGTAACAGGTTTATATTTTTACGACAACCAAGTCATAGATTTTGCCAAACAACTACGTCCATCAGCGCGTGGAGAATTAGAAATCACCGACATCAATCAACGCTATCTACAAGCAGGCTGCCTGAACGTGCAATTATTGGGGCGTGGTTTTGCGTGGTTGGATACAGGCACTTTTGAAAGTTTGCATGAAGCTGCGAATTTTGTACAAGCCATTGAAAACATACAAAATCTAAAAATTGCCTGTTTAGAAGAAATTGCGTGGCGCAACGCGTGGATTAACGATAAACAACTCATCGCCCAAGCAAAAACAATGAAAAACAGTGAATACGGTCAATATTTAACGGCACTGCTTGGGCGGTTATGATTTTGATGATTTATAAAAGAAAGATTTTTGCAGAAACGTTAAAACAGAAACAAATCACAAAATAATAAGCAAAAAAATACTCTTTATGAAAAATCATAAAGAGTGAACATAAAGGACTATGATGATGAAACTTGTTGGCGCGGTGGACGGGGCTCGAACCCGCGACCACCGGCGTGACAGGCCGGTACTCTAACCAAACTGAGCTACCACCGCGCAATTATTTGCCAAGAAAGGAACAAAGAGACAAATAATTAAAACTGGTGGGTGATAACGGAGTCGAACCGCTGACATTCTGCTTGTAAGGCAGACGCTCTACCAACTGAGCTAATCACCCATTTGTTCGCAGTGCTTGCGAAAGCGTGGATTAAAACAAATTTTTACTTTTTTGGCAAGTATTTTTTGTTTCAGGCAGCCTGAATTTTTTTAACTGATTGTTTTACAATGTTTTGTTTTTTAGCACAAAAGATAAGTGGTTAAAAAAATACATTTTTTTGTATTTTTATGTAAAAATTTTTATGTATTCTTTTTATTTTTCAATGTGTTAAATTTTTTAAAAGGCGTTTTTGGTTTGGTGAACTTTTTAAAATTCGTTATGATTACGCCCTATTTGTTTTGTTGAAACGAGCTAACCATGAAAAAAGGGATTAAGTGGATTATTATTTTATTGATTTTAGCAGCACTTGCTTGGGCTGCGTATTTGTATTTTAAACCGAAAGAAAAAGTTTCTTATGTAACAGAAGCCGTGAAACGCGGCAAAATCCAGCAAACAGTATTGGCAACAGGGGAAATTACGTCTTCTCATTTGGTTGATGTTGGTGCGCAGGTGTCTGGGCAGATTAAGAAAATGTACGTAAAAATCGGCGACCAAGTGAAGCAAGGTGATTTGATTGCGCAAATTGATAATGTGTCGCAAACCAATGAATTGAATACCAATAAAGCGCGTTTAGATACGTATCGTGCGCAATTGGCTTCGGCAAAAATTGTTTTGAAAACGGCGCAACGTTCTTTTGATCGTTACAGTGCGTTGTTAAAAGAAGGTGCGGTGTCCAAAGAAGAATACG
>JAFSQZ010000187.1 GCA_017446355.1 Neisseriaceae bacterium | reverse complement strand
TGTTTCTTATTGCTTGTTTTTTTATCAGCTGTTTTTTTCTTATCAGCGACTTTTTTACCAGTTTGTTTTTTGTCCGTTGTTTTTTTATTATCAACAACTTTTTTATTGGTTTGTTTTTTATCAGCCGCTTTTTTATCAACCGTTTTTTTGGTGTCAGCAAGTTTTTTATTAGCTGTTTTCTTATCGTTTGCCTTTTTATCAGCAGGTTTTTTGTTGTCAGTAACTTTTTTATCCACTGGTTTTTTCTCAACAGGCTTATCTATTTTAGCTGGTTTATTATTATTTTCAGACAATATTTTGCCATCTGTTTTTTTTATGCGGCGTGCAGTAACGTATTTACTGTTCCAATATTTATTGGATAAATCGGTGATTTCTATTCGTTTACCTGTACGCGGCGCGTGGATAAAACGGTTGTTGCCAACATACATACCGACGTGTGAAATATTGTTGCCTCTGGTATTAAAAAAGACCAAATCGCCTTTTTGCAAATGGGCACGGTCAACATGCGTACCCACAGTTGCTTGAACAGAAGAAGTGCGTGGTAAATTGACGGCATAAGTTTTTTTAAAAACGTATTGAATAAAACCACTACAATCAAAACCAGCAGTTGTTGTGCCACCAAAACGATAGGCTACCCCTAAAAAACCCATTGCACTGGATAATAAATCATCAGTGTCCGCGTCATTTTTTTTGCTTTCACTTTTTTTGGCTTCACTTCTGGTTTCATTGGTATCAGGTTTTTTGGTTTCGTTTTTGGTTTCGCTAATATTTACTTTATTAGGTTTGGTATTTTTACCAGTATCAGCAATTTTGTTAACAGTTTTGGTGTCTGCTTTTTTGGTTTCAGTTTTGTTTTTACTGGTATTAGCAGTTTTATTAGCAGTTTTGGTGTCTGCTTTTTTGGTTTCAGTTTTGTTTTTACTGATATTAGCAGTTTTGTTAACAGTTTTAGTGTTTGCTTTTTTGGTTTCAGTTTTGTTTTTACCAGTGTTAGCGGTTTTGTTAACGGTTTTGGTATTTGCTTTTTTGGTGTCGTTTTGATTTTTACCAGCATTAGCTTTTTTATTGGCTGTTTTGGCTTTGCTGGTGTCTATTTTTTTCGTTTTGTTGTTGGTGTTTTCTTTTTTATTTTTTTGAGTGCTTGTTTGTTTTTTCTTATTGCTGGTCTGTGCAGCAGGCTTGTTGGCAGGAGCTGCCTGAATGTTGGATAAAGGTAAAACAAACATCATCAGCGAAAATAAAAAAGATAAAAACAGTTGTTTTATCTTCATAATAATGGGAAATCGTTGTTTTTGGTTGTTTAAATGATAGTTAAAAAGCAATTGTTATTTTAGCTGATTTCAATCATTAGAAATGTTAAGTTAAGTCAAATTATGATGACACAAGTAACCATAAAACCTTTACAAAACTTATCATTTTGAGTGAAGTGTAATACTTAAAGAATCATTTTTTTTGTTGTTGGCGTTGGTGAATCACTTTATTGAAAGTGGTTTCAACAGAATATTTCAGGCTGCCTGATATTTATTGTTGATATGTTAAAATTCGTGTTTATTTTCCTTCGTTTTCCTTTATAAGGCTGCCTGAATATGATTGAACCTGTTTTTATTCATTTGCGTGCGCATTCTGAATTTTCTATTTCTGATGGCACAATTCGTATTGATGATTTGGTTTCTCGTGCGTTGGAACAGGGGCAGCCTGCATTGGGTTTGACCGATTTGATGAACACGTTTGGTTTGTTGAAATTTTATAAGGCGTGTCGCGCAAAGGGGATTAAACCGATTGTGGGCGCAGATGTGCGTGTAGAAAATTTGGATAATCCTGATGCGCCATTTCGCGCTTTGCTTTTGGTGCGTGATACGGCTGGCTATGTTCGTTTGTGTGAGTTGCTGACGGCGGCGTTTACTGATGAGTCGTGTGATAGAAAAAATCCTCATTTGAAACAGGCTTGGTTAAGCGAAGGAGATAATAGTCATTTGTTGTGTTTATCGGGTGCGCATTTGGGTGAAGTGGGCTCGCTTTTGATGAATGAACGTTTGGAACAGGCGCGCTTGGCCGCTGAAAAATGGCAGTCTTGGTTTCCAAATGGGTTTTATTTGGAGTTGCAAAGGCTGCCTGAAAAACCTGAATGGGAAAAATCGGTTTCAGGCAGCATTTTGTTGGCACAAGAATTGGGTTTGCCTGTGGTGGCGACTCACCCAACGCAGTTTTTAAATGAAGATGATTTTAAAGCACACGACGCACGTGTGTGTATTGCTGGTGGTTGGACGTTGAGCGATAACAAGCGTCCACGTGATTTTTATCCTAGTCAGTTTTTTGTTTCACCAGATGTGCTTGCTGAACGGTTTGCGGATATTCCTGCTGCGTTGGCAAATTCGGTGGAAATTGCGAAACGTTGTAATTTGACGTTGACTTTGGGTAAAAACTTTTTGCCTGTTTTCCCTACTCCTGATGGTATGGATTTAAATGATTATTTGCGACATTTAGCAAATGAGGGTTTGCAGGAACGTTTGGCAGTGTTGTTCCCTGATGAAGAAGAACGTGAAAAAAGGCTGCCTGAATATCAAAAACGCTTGGATTTTGAATTGGATATTATTATTAAAATGCAGTTTCCAGGCTATTTTCTGATTGTGCAGGACTTTATTAACTGGGCGAAAAATAATGGTTGTCCTGTGGGTCCTGGTCGCGGTTCTGGCGCAGGTTCATTGGTGGCTTATTCTTTGCGAATCACGGATTTGGATCCAATTAAATATGCGTTGTTGTTTGAACGATTTTTAAATCCTGAACGTGTGTCTATGCCTGACTTTGATGTGGATTTTTGTCAGGCAAATCGTCATCGTGTGATTGAGTATGTACGTGAAAAATATGGTAAGGCTGCGGTAAGTCAGATTGTTACTTTTGGTGCGTTGTCGGCAAAACAGGTGATTCGTGATGTGGGGCGTGTGTTGGATTTGCCGTTTGGTTTGTGCGACCGTTTGTCAAAATTGATTCCTATGGAAAAAAATAAACCTATGGGTTTAAAAGAAGCACTCGACGCCGAACCTGAAATTAAACAGATTTTGGACGAAGAAGATGCTTGGGAATTGATGAATTTGGCAAAAAAATTGGAAAATTTAACACGTGGCACAGGTGTACACGCAGGTGGTGTGTTGATTGCACCCAGCAAAATTTCTGATTTTTGCCCCATTTATCAAGCTGATGAAACTTCTGCACCTGTTTCTATGTATGATAAAGGTGATGTGGAAGAAATTGGTTTGGTAAAGTTTGACTTTTTGGGTTTGCGGAATTTAACCATTATCAATATGGCGCAGGATTTTATTCAACAAACTACTGGTGAAAAAATTAATGTTGGTGATTTGAAAGTGGCCAAAATTGATGACCAAGATGCTTACCAAATTTTTCGTGATTTGAACACTACTGCTGTGTTTCAGTTTGAATCACAGGGTATGAAAGATACCTTGTCTAATGTGCCAACCAGTAATTTGGAGGAAATTATTGCGTTTGTGTCGCTTTATCGTCCAGGTCCGATGGAATTGATTCCTGATTTTAAGGCGCGTATGAAAGGGGAAGAATTTGAATATATGCACCCTTTGCTTAAACCTGTGTTAGAGCCAACTTATGGTGTGATGGTGTATCAAGAACAAGTGATGCAGGCAGCTCAAGTAGTGGGTGGTTATTCATTGGGTGGTGCGGACTTATTGCGCCGTGCGATGGGTAAGAAAAAACCTGAAGAAATGGTGAAACATCGTGAAATTTTTGCCAAAGGTGCTGCCGAACAACACGGTATTACACGTGAAAAAGCCGATGAAATTTTTGATTATATGGAAAAATTCGCTGGCTATGGTTTTAATAAATCTCACGCCGCAGCTTATGCGTATGTGTCATTTCAAACGGCTTGGCTTAAAGCACATTATCCTGCTGAATTTATTGCCGCAACAATGTCTAGTGAATTAAGTAATACTGACCAGCTTAAAATTTTTTATGACGATGCGCAAAGTAAATTAAACGGTATTACTTTTTTACCCCCAGATATCAATGAATCTGAATATTTGTTTATCCCGAATGCGAATAAACAAATTCGTTATGCACTTGGTGCCATTAAAGGTACAGGTGAATCTGCCATTGAAAATATTGTTCAAGCACGTAAAACAGGTGGTAAATTCCAAAGCTTGTTTGATTTTTGTGAACGTGTAGACAAACAACACGTTAATCGTCGTACTATAGAATCATTGATTTGCGCTGGTGTTTTTGACAGCATTGAACCTAATCGCGCGATGTTATTGGGCAATGTGGAACTTGCTATGACCAATGCCGAACAAAAAGCACAACACGCCAATCAAGCCAGTTTATTTGATTTGTGTGAAGATGTTGTTGAAAACATTGCTATGCAACCGATTAAAGCGTGGAATGCGTCTAAACAACTCGCAGAAGAAAAAGAAGTGATTGGTTTTTATTTAAGTGGACATCCTTTCGCACCTTTTGAAAATGAAATTCGTACGATTGTACCCAATAATCTGACCCAAATTGAACAGGGCGATAATCTTCGTCTTGCAGGCTTTGTTACAGCAGTACGTAATGTTTTCACTAAAAAAGGACAAAAACTGGTTTTCGTCCAAATTGAAGACACGTTTGGTAAATGTGAAATTACTGTTGCTGGTGAGTTATTAGAAAAATTGGTTGAACAAAAACAAGATAAATTGATGTTGCGTACGGATCAAATTTTGGTATTTACGTGTCGTGCCTACGAAGATAAATTTAATCCAGAACGTGGTTTGCGCTTAAATGCCAACGAGATACACACACTTAATCAAGCACGTGTTCATTATGCACGCGCACTCACACTTAACATCAATCCCAAACATAATATTCCAGAACTTGCGCGAATTTTGGCAATGCACACCGAAGGTGAACGAAAAATTCCCTTGCGTTTTCATTATCAAAACGCACAAGCTTCAGGCAGCCTGATGCCTGCGAGTAAATGGCGAATTGCGTTAAATGAAGAATTGTTGCAACAATTGGAAGAATTATTGGACGAACAAAATATTAAAGTAAGTTGGTAAGATAGGTTTCAGGCAGCATTATGTGTGTTCTACTCGTTTAAAGTGATGCGGACGCACACCTACCAAAAATAATGTACCAAAATACAATACCATAGCAATCAGTATCAAAATGCCGAGTTGCACTGCTTTGAGCTTGCCACTCACGTTTTCCCATTGTAAACCCACTAGCCATTGCACGGCGATTAAACCTAATGCCATTGCTATCAGTGCCACACATAATTGTTTTAAATAAATCCCCCAATGATTTCTAGGGCGGTAAATATTGCGTAGACGCAACACCAAAAACAATAATCCTGCATTGACACATGCACCTAAACCTAATGCCAACGATAAACCCACGTGTTTCAAATGCCATACCAACAATAAGTTAAACAATTGAGTGGCAATCAAAGAAATGATGGCAATGCGTACAGGTGTTTTCACGTTTTTTTGTGCATAAAATCCAGGCGCAAAAATTTTCACCATAATGATTGCAGGCAGCCCAACTGAATAAGCCATCAACGCGTATTGTGTCATTTGTGCATCGTGTGCATCAAATTTACCATACATAAACAGTGTGGCAATTAACGGAAAACCCAATACCGCCAAGCCAACCGCCGCAGGCAGCACTAACAACAAACACAAACGCAAACCCCAATCCAATAAATCTGAAAACGCTTGTTCATTATTTGCAGCGGCGTGTTTGGATAAACTGGGTAACAAAATCGTTCCTAATGCTGCACCAATCACGCCTGACGGTAATTCCATTAAACGGTCGGCATAATACATCCACGATAGGCTGCCTGAAACCAAATACGAAGCAAAAATGGTGTTAATCACCAAAGATACTTGTGCTGCGGACGAACCAATAATAGACGGCACCATTTGTTTCATCACTTGGCGTACTGCTTGATTTTCAAAAGAAAACTTTGGTTTCTTTAAAAAACCCAATTTAAATAACCACGGTAATTGAAACGCCAATTGTGCTACGCCGCCAACCAGTACTGCCCACCCTAAAGCCATCACAGGTGGTTGAAAATAAGGCAGCCAAAACACGGCAAACACGATAAAAGAAATGTTTAATAAAGCAGGCGTAAACGCGGGAATGGAAAAACGACCGAATGCATTTAAAATGCTGCCAACAAAAGAAGACAAAGAAATCAATAAAATATAAGGAAAAACCAAACGCAATAAGTCCACAGACAAATCAAAGCGTGAAGTACCATCGTTGACATAACCATTTGCCGTCAGCCAAATCACAAATGGCGCGGCGATAACACCCAAAGCGGTTACCACACTTAACGCAAAAATCAACATTCCTGCCACATATTGCACGAATTCTGCTGTGGCTTCTGGCGACTTGGTGGTTTTATATTCTGCCAAAATGGGAACAAACGCCTGTGAAAACGCACCTTCGGCAAATATGCGGCGCAACAGATTGGGTAAACGAAAGGCTACCACAAACGCGTCCATTGCCGCACCTGCGCCAAAATATCGCGCCACAATTGCATCACGAATAAATCCCAACACGCGCGAAAGCATTGTCATACTGCCCAATCGCGCCAAAGCCGCCAATAAATTCATATTAAAGTATCAATTACACTTAAAGGGGTGAAGTATATAACGAAAAGCCTTATTCAGGCAGCCTGAAAACAAAAAACCCACTATTGATGTTGTGTAAAAAATCTCACGTTTAAACAAGAAAATATTCATCACTTTTACCGTTGGCAAGTTCATCTATTTTTTGCAGGATAGGTATAGATAACGATAAAATGCTGCCTGAAACCCAAACACCGCAAGGAAAAATATGACACGCCAAATTATTTTAGACACGGAAACCACAGGTTTAAACGCTTTTGCAGACGAGAATCCAGACCGCATTATTGAGTTTGCAGGTTTAGAAATGATAAACCGCCAATTCACGGGTAATAATCTACATTTATACATTCACCCAGAACGCGACATTCCAGAAGAAGCCGCTGCTGTACATGGTATTACGTTGGAACAACTTGCAGACAAACCTGTTTTTGCCAAAGTAGGACAACAAATTGCTGATTTTTTACGTGATGCCGAATTGATTATTCACAACGCCAAATTTGATATAGGTTTTCTTGATGCTGAATTTAAACGAATGGGGCTGCCTGAAACCCAAAGCATTTGTGCCAAAGTTATTGATACTTTGCAAATGGCGCGCGACCGTTATCCAGGACAAAAAAACAGTTTAGATGCCTTATGTAATCGTTTAGACGTGGATCGCAGCAAGCGTGTTTTACACGGTGCGCTTATTGACTGTGAACTATTGGGCGAAGTTTATCTTGCTATGACGCGTGAGCAAGGTAGTTTTCTTGATGTTTTGTGTGAAGAAAGCAACAATGATTCACCCACAACCGAAAACAACACCGTTTTTTTGAATACTTCTGTTGAGCAACTCATTGTTTTACACGCCAGTGAAGATGAAGAAGCTGCACATTTAGCTTATTTAGAAGAATTAGACAAAAAAGCCCCTGATGGGTGTTGCGTTTATCATCAACAAAACAAGCAAGTAACAGAAGAAATAGAAGAAGCAGAAGAAACGCAAATGGTGGAAAATTGAGATGATGAACACAGATTCTAAATAGTTGTTTAATAAAAAAGCCGAAACCTTTGCAAAGTGAATCTCCTTACCCAACATAACTAACTGCTTCAACGCTTTGGTGGGCATCCTTGCCCACCGCAATTTTTTAAGCAAAAATCTTTATCAAACAAATCATAAAACATTTGAGTGAGATTTTAAGCCCAACATTGCGCCCTAAACACACCGTCATTGCGAGCCTTGCAACGCAAGGCGTGGCAATCTCCTAAATATTCAGGCAGCCTGAAACCTTTGCAAAACTTGTCATTCTGAATTTTTCGCAGGAAAGTGAAGAATTTCATTCTTTGTTTTATAAAGATTTTTCGCTAACGCTCAAATGACGAATAATAAAAAGCAGGTTTTGCAAAAGTTTCAAGCTGCCTGAAAACCATTTATTCCGTTTTCAGGCAGCTTTTTGTCAACAATAAATTAAGTTATTTGTTGTCCAATTTTGGAATAACCGAACCCTCACCCAATTGCACCAAACCAGTTTGGCTATAAATGCCAAGTTTGCTACGTGTATCGGAAATATCCAAATTACGCATAGTGAGTTGACCGATGCGATCTAATGGTGTGAATGCTGCGTTTTCCACTTTTTCCATACTCAAACGTTCTGGCGCATAAGTTAAGTTAGGCGATTCAGTGTTGAGAATAGAAAAATCGTTACCACGTCGTAATTCCAAAGTTACTTCACCTGTAATGGCTTTTGCGACCCAACGTTGTGCGGTTTCACGCAACATTAAAGCTTGGCTGTCAAACCAGCGACCTTGATACAACAAACGACCTAAACGCAAACCATTGATACGGTATTGTTCAATGGTATCTTCGTTGTGAATACCTGTTACCAAACGTTCGTAAGCAATATGGAATAATGCCATCGCAGGTGCTTCGTAAATACCGCGTGATTTAGCTTCAATAATGCGGTTTTCAATTTGGTCAGACATTCCTAATCCGTGTCGTCCACCGATTTTATTAGCTTCTAGAAATAAATCTACTGGATTACTATATTCCACACCGTTTAAAGCAACAGGTACGCCTTTTTCAAAACGAACGGTAACGGTTTCGGCTTTTACTGCTACATTTTCGTCCCAAAATGCAACACCCATAATCGGTTTAACGATTTTAATGCCTGAATTCAAAAATTCTAAATCTTTGGCTTCGTGGGTGGCACCAAGCATATTAGAATCGGTTGAATAGGCTTTTTCTACGGACATTTTGTAATCAAAACCATTGGCAATCAAAAATTCACTCATTTCTTGGCGACCACCGAGTTCATCAATAAATTGCTGATCCAGCCAAGGTTTATAGATTTTTAAGGCAGGATTAGTAAGCAAACCATAGCGGTAGAAACGTTCAATATCGTTGCCCTTATAAGTACTGCCATCACCCCAAATGTGGACATCATCTTCTTTCATCGCAGCCACCAACATTGTCCCTGTTACAGCACGACCAAGTGGTGTAGTGTTGAAATAAGGCAAACCGCCAGTAGACACGTGAAACGCCCCACATTGAATAGCAGCAATGCCCTCGTGTGCCAACTGCGTACGACAATCAATTAAACGCGCATTTTCCGCGCCGTATTGTTTTGCTTTGGCAGGAATAGCATTGTAATCATCTTCATCTGGCTGACCGAGATTAGCGGTATAAGCATAAGGATTAGCCCCTTTTAACTTCATCCACAATAAGGCAGCAGAAGTGTCCAAACCACCAGAAAAAGCGATGCCCACTTTTTGACCAATGGGCAAATGTTGCAAAATAGTATGACTCATCTAAATATTCCTTTGATGACTAAAATAAAGAATGATGAAAAGCAAAGCTCGTATTATCGTATGATTTGCTAATATGGGCAAAATTTTTCAGGCAGAGCATATTAAACACACAAACCGAAGATGAAGAAACCGATAGAGAACGAAGAACCTAATTTCTTACTTTTGCAAGGAGATATTCGTCCGAATACTAGAATTATTCAAAAAAAAATGGCGGATATAACACAATAAGCCAATGATATTCTTATGAGAATTTACCAAAATGATAAAGCGATTTTTATAATAATATAATTAGGATTTTGGTTTCAGGCAGCTCTGCCTGAAACCTTTCTTGTCATTGCGAAGACTGCGAAAGCAGTCTGTGGCAATCTCCTTAATGTTAGGTAATCCCAAATAAAAAGGGTTCAGTTTAAATAAGGAGATTGTTACAGTCTTACTTTGTAAGACTTCGCAATGACGGATTGAATTTGGCTGCCTGAAAAATACTGTCATTACGAGTCTTAAACGAAGTTTAAGGCGTGGTAATCTCCTAACTACGGAGAGCAAGCGTAGGGTGGGCAACTTGTTGCCCACGCATTATGATAATTCATTAAAATGAATTATCTTTTTATAAAATTATCTTTTTATAAATGATTGCAAATGTGATTTTTTATAAAAATGTGATTATTGATTTTAGTTTTCAGGCTGCCTGAAAGGTTGAGAGTTAAATTTATGAACAAGAAAAAAGTATTTTTCAGTTTATTGATTATTTTGTCCTTGCTATTAGGTGCAGACTATTTGGGCTTGTTTGACCCCGAATGGAAAAAATACAGTTTAGAAAGTCCTTATGTTGATGAATACGGCGAAATGGTATCGAGAAAAACAAAGACAAGCAAAATTAATCCCTTGTATGAAAAAATGAATATTAAAGGGCTTGTTTATCACTATGATGTAAAGGAAGTGATACATGAAGAAGGCGGTAGGGGTTCGCCTATTGATGAAATTGAGCTTATATGCAGTATAGATGCTTATTCTTTATCTAAACCAAGAAGTTTGACTGAACTAAATAACATATCAGATGAAAAAGATTATTATGTATCCTATTATCATAAAGATTCAGTTATGGACGGATACATGACTCGTAATGAATCGTATTATAGTAGGGAATACTATAATAGCTTACACAATAGAAAATATAATGAAATAAAAAATGCTTTTCAGAAAAATCCACAAGCGGATTTCCATATTTATGGACGCATTATAGAAAAAGATAAATACTATAAAAGCATACGTAAGAAAACGGATATTTACAGCAAATGGTTGCCTGCCAATACTTTATTTGCTATCAATGCAGAGAATATTTTTGAAAAAATTGATGATAATGGCAAGATTATTGATAAAATCTCCGCTTTATCACCACAAAAATGGAAACCGTTAGAGAGTTGTTTGAAATATTTAGTAGGAAATAAGAAAGATATGGATACCGCAAATATACGGCACTATAAAACTATGGAAAATTTTTTATCCAAAGATAATCATACTGAGTTTAGAAATAAAATTATCATGACTATTTTTTCAGATAAATCATTTATTATGATTAATGATAAAGTAACTTGTAGTTCTGACTATGAAATGCCAGAAAAATCATTCGGTACTGGGCAAAAATCTTTCATTGATATCTATAATATTGATGAAAAAATGTATATAAGGATATATTCAATATATGATAAGTGGCTACCTAATTGGCTACCTTATATATCTCGTTATTGTGAAGAGTAATTATTCATCTTTCTTTTAACTTTTAACCGTGAGGTATTAAATTATGGAAAACTTTGACTCAATCAATGCTAATCAAATGTGGTCTACGCTGGCTAAATAAGATTTAGCAACATATTTAAAACATTTTGAAAAAAGATCTAAATTATAAAAGATATGTAAAAATTTTTGATACAAGCCAAAAATCTTTTATTGATACTTATGCAGCCTGAAAACAAATAGTTAATGATGAAAAAAGAAAAACAACCATTAAGACTGTGGTTAAAATTTTTTCGAGCCGTACTGGGAGCAATTATGGTGTCCTTTTTTGGGGATATTGTAATTCTTATTTTGAGTGGTTCAATTTT
Organism: Neisseriaceae bacterium; assembly: GCA_017446355.1. Classification (GTDB taxonomy): domain Bacteria; phylum Pseudomonadota; class Gammaproteobacteria; order Burkholderiales; family Neisseriaceae; genus RGIG3394. The sequence continues at coordinate 6,950 of JAFSQZ010000187.1, read as the reverse complement.
TGAAATTGGGAATATTAACGATTTTCTCTCAATGCTTTTGTTAAGCGGATTTGTTGCCCTAATTTTTGCAGGTATTCCAACTTTTATTGCCTATTTCATTATTGAATTTATCTCCAAACAATATCGTACCATATGTGTGTACGTTTATGCGATGATTTTGGGGTTTTATTTAGAAATTTTATTTCACAATTTTTTAAAGACAGCAGGCACGTGGATATTAGGTTCAATTATTGCGGTAGTCATCACAGAACTTATTTTGCGAGAAAAAAATACCATGCCACAAAAACAAGCGGAAGAAATAGAGTAATATTTTGTTGTAGGAAGCTTGAAAAGGCTTTTGCATTGCCGTTTTCCATAGCAAGGAGATGACTACGCATAGCCTTGCGTGACAGTAGTTTTTTAACAATGTTAATGAAAAAATGTATGTAAGGATAGTTGCAATATATGATGATGGACTTCCTTATATTGAACGGTATTGTGGAGAATAAAAATAATTCTTCATATTTTCTTTTAACCTTTTCCTTATGGGAGTAAAAAATTATGAATACTTACAATTACGTTAGTCCAAATGCAATGTGGTCTATGTACTTATTTAATCAAACTGATCCTAAAAAGGGTGTTGAACTACTTGATGAGAATATTATTAGACCAGCAGATGCCAATGGTGAAACTTTAACAATTTCTGCTAAATGGTTTATGACTGACGGAGTAGGGCAATTTGTCAATGGTGCTAATTTTGGTGTAGTAAAACATTTCTTTGCTAATGATGAAAAGATAAATAAATTTATTATAGATATGGCAAAAGAAAATGGAAAAATTGATGAACAAGGAAATATTCGTTTGTCATTAGAAGAGATGTTATTTGTTTCACATAAAATAAATAATGAAAATTTTTCTGTTGTTAAAATTACAGAAGATAAAAGTATTAAAGCAGGAAAAGCAATTAAGCAATCTTATTTTAAACCTGATAATGAAAGTGAGATCGACTTTTTTACTCGTGTTGAATTATTTGAAAGCACTCGTTTTCAAATTGGCTTGGGTGATTATAATCCTGTTGATAAAACGGATAAATATGATGACGAAATAGAATTTATCATCACTCCTGACGGTGAAAAATATATTACTAATTTTGTGATTATTCCGTCTGCAAAAGGAGATAATTTTGATTTTGTTGGTGGTAATGATTCATCATTTGAACAAGCAGGTAATGAAGTTAATATGTATTTAACTGACCCAAGTGGTGTTCGTCAAGGTGCTACTGAAACGGAGTATACTGGTATAGGTCGTACTGTGCCTATTGAATACGATAAAACAGGTATGGAAGATTTACGTAAAACATATATCTATCAAGATTTCCTTGATGATAAGGCTGAGTTAGAAAAAAATAATTATTCAGAAAATTTGGCAATACAAGGTGGGCGATTATTTAAGCCAGAAATACAAAAAATATTTTTCACTTCATTATATGATAATGTTACCAATTTTAAAGACGAATTAGGTCGTACTGTTTATTATGGTACAAATGATAGCGATGAAACTAATCTTAATAAAGTCAAAATGATAGATTTAGACTTTAAAGGAAGTTGGTTCTTCTCTGACCCAAATACTTGGATTGATAGCGGTAATACCGCTTCTATTGAAGAAATTGAAAAACAACGCCTTGATAATTTTGGTTTTAATAATGAAAAACCCAAAATTACCTTTGTTGCAGGCAAAGGCGATGACCGTATTACAGGATTAGATGAAAATGCAAAAAATCCTGATGACCGAATTTTGGGAGGTTCAGGCAACGATACCATTGACGGCAAAGATGGTGATGATTATCTTTATGCGGGTTCTTTATCTTGTGATGATGATAAAGGTTCGCATAATACTTTAATTGGTGGCAAAGGCAATGATCATTTATATGGTGCAGCAGGACACGATACATTACAAGGTGGCGATGGAAATGACTATTTATCAGGCGGCGACGGCATAGATTCACTAGACGGTGGCGAAGGTGCTGATAGATTAGAAGGTGGCAAAGGATTTGATTTTTATTATGTAGACAATGGCGATACCATTTCCGATTTAGATGGAAATGGTGTCGTTTTCTTTAACGGTAACAAACTCGGTAATTTCCAACAAGACGAACAAAATAAATTCTTATGGTATGAAATCAATAACAATGGTAGGCAAACAGGTATTACCGCTATGCAACAAGGCAATAACTTATTGATTGCAGACGGTAACGAAAACGCCATCACCATTGAAAACTATTTTCAGGCAGCACAAACATTTTCAGATAACAGCTATTTCGGTTTAAATATCCGTTTAAACACGCAAGAAGAAGATGAAGAAACCGAAGAGAACGAAGAACCACAAACCTTAATTTGGCGCGGTGATGTGCGTCCTGAAACCGATGAAAATGGCAGATATAAGGTTAATTGGACAGACCATTCTCAACGCGATGAGAATGGTTTTTTAATAAATGGCGAGTTTCAGGCAGGGTTTAGTGATGTGATTGGTGGGCGATATGGCGTCAGCAACCATATTTATGGTTTAACAGGAAACGATGCGTTAAGTGGTAGCTACGGCGATGATTTTATTGATGGTGGCGATGACGATGATTTAATCACTGGCGGTGGTGGCTCTGATACGATTTATGGTGGTGCTGGCGATGACCATATCTATGCAAATCATTTAGGCAGAACGCCGTATAGACAAAGCGATAATGATGTGTGGTCAAGCGATGATGAAGATTATGTGTCTACCATTGTTCAAGGTGCAACTTGGGGGATTTATAGCACCACAAGAGGTGTGGATATTGTAGATGGCGTGGGCAGAAATGTGAATGATGTTACCAAACTGGGTGATGTGCTTTATGGTGGCAGCGGCAATGATGAGATTATTGGTGGCAATCGTAATGATGTGATTTATGGCGATGAATCTGATAATGAACAGGGCGAATTATTAGGGCAAGATGGCAAAGATTATTTATACGGTATGGGCGGTGATGATTTAATTTATGGCAATGGTGGCAATGATGTGATTTATGGTGATGGTTTTTCAGACAATGCTTCAAAAGGTGTTTTACAATATTGTGCCATAAGCGAACACGGCAATGATATTATTTTTGCAGGAGATGGCGATGATGCCATTCGTGGCAATGACGGTGATGATGTGATTTTTGGTGAATATGGTAACGATCAAATTTATGGTGGTAACGGCAATGATATTCTGATTGCTGGCAGTGGCTACGATTATTTATACGGCGGCGATGGCTATGATACTTATCTACTGGAAAGCAGCGATTTTGCCAATTTCTATAGTGTATTTGATCCGTTTCTCGGTCTCATTAACTTTAAAGATTATGAAAAATACATTGAAGACAGCGATGGCAAAGGTTCCATTGTTTTAGACGGCATTGCCTTAAACACCTTAAAATGGACAGCCGTTTCCGAATATGAATGGACCGCTGATAGACTATCTATAAGTAGTAATACCAATGATTTGCACCTTTACATTGGAGGAGGACAGCTGTACATTAAAGACTTCACCAACGGCGATTTAGGCATCAATCTGCCCGAGTTTATTCCTGCATCAAATGATGATACAAACAATGGTACAGAAAACGAAACCATTGACGATGATTCAAACAACGACTCACACAACGACCCATCAACACCAGTATCCATCAATCACGCACCAAACGTTCAAGAAACCTTAAATCCACAAACGCTAACCGCACATCAAAACTGGACATTCAGGCTGCCTGAAAACCTATTTACCGACCCAGACGGCGACACTTTAACTTACCACATCAACAATCTCCCCAACTGGTTAACATACAACGAACAAACCCAAACACTCACAGGCACGCCCACAATAGACGACACAGGCAGCCTGAAAATAGAAATTACCGCACAAGACCCCAAAGGAGAAACCGCCGCGCAAACACTTGATTTAAACATCACCCATCAAGGCATCAACGGCGCAAACTATATTTCAGGCAACAAAATAGGCAGCCTGAAAAACGACTTCATCATCGGCAATGACAACGCCAACACCATACGCGGCAACGCAGGCAATGACCAACTTTACGGAATGGGTGGCAATGACGAACTACACGGCGGCATCGGCAACGACACCTTAAACGGCGGAAAAGGTGATGACCAACTTTTTGGCGGTATTGGTGATGACACCCTTTCAGGCAGCATAGGTAACGACTATTTAGACGGTGGACAAGGAAACGACACCTACCAATTCAAAGCAGGAGACGGACGCGACACTATTTACGACATCGGTGGCAACGATACATTAAAAATCAGTGGTATTAACGCCGAAGATTTATGGTTTACCCAAGACGACAAAAACGTCTACATCAGCCTAATAGATACCGAAGACCACATTACCCTACAAAACCAAAACTTCAAACTCACAGGGCAACGCAACAAAATAGAAAGCATTGAACTGGACGACGGTAGCCTATTAAACGCCGAGCAAATGAACCAATTGATAAAAGACATCGCACAGTTAGACACCGAAACCGAAACATTCACCCCAACACAAATGCACGAAATCAATCAACAATTGGATTTATCGCGCTATTGGACGAATTTAGCGGTAGACACCAAAGCGAACGAAGAAGACTTTGACGACTTTGACGCGGATTTATACCACGCAGAGATTTTGCCTAGTGGATATAATGGGGACGATGATGAAGATGAGAATTGGTGGGATTGATTAAGTATATTTTACAAGCTGCCTGAAAGGTTTTTTATGTTGATACTGGGTTTGATTTTATTTGTATGTTTACTTATTTTATTTTGGCGTGGCGTGGTTTGGTTTGCTGGCAAAATTGGCAAAGCAAAGGGACAAGAAGAAAAATACAGAAAATATACTCGTTTTTTGGGCATTTTTATCGCTATTGCAACAGTATTGTTTTTTGTTGCTGATGAAATTTATACTAATATGCAATTTAAGCAATTATGTAAAAAAGAAGCTGGGTTAAAGATTTATAAAAAGGTGGGTAAGGTTGATGGGTTTTTATTTTTAAAAAATCCTAATTCGTATCGTTATAATTTAACGAGAGATGAATTTAATATTTTTTCAAAATTTAAATACATAGAACAGATTTACTCTCACTCTGATAATTATAGATACAATGTAAATAAGTATGACATAAAATGGTACGAAACATTTTATGAAGCTAATTCCTATAAAGTTGATAAATTTATTTTTGAAAATCTTTACTATGATTCAAAAAAAGATAGGTATACAAAAAGGAATACAGATGATTTTAAAGAATTCATTAGATTTGTTGATAGCTACCAATTCAATAAAGATAGTAATCACTTTCAAATAATAGAGAAAAATATAACTCATAAAAGTAAATATGCTTATATGAATGGTGGTAATTATGGTAAAAATGGTTTTTATTATAACAAGTCTGCTATTATTGATATAGATGATTATTCAATATTGGCAGAAAGAAAAAGTTTCACTAATTATGGTGGTAAATTTATGCACATTTTTTCTTGGCTAGGTTCAGGTTATGGTTCTCCTATTATCTCTGGCAAGTGCGGTAGTGGGTTATCATTTTCTGAATTTATTAACCAAATTCTTCAACCAACTGTTCAATAAAGGAATTGAATTATGAACAATGCAATGTTTTATGCTTGGATGAGCCAAGCTTCTTATCTTTATTTCAATAATTCACAATCGTCATTGAATGATAGTGAGTTAACGAAACTTTTACAAAATGATGATTGGAAACCACAAGAAGATGGAGAAGAAAATCCAAGATTAGACAAATATTTTGCAACTAAACAAGCCGAAATGTTTACAGTAAATTATTCCTTTGTTTCTCATCAAGAAAATTCTTACTCAGGAATGTCATCAACTGTTTTTCAAAGCAAAGAAGATGGTAGTTATACATTTGCTATGCGCGGTACAGAATTTCCTTCTTTTGATTTAGTTGAAGATGGTGTAGGTGTGGTATTAGCAGGCAAAGCCAAAGCGCAATTGGTGGACGCTTTTCACTATTATAAAAAACTTACCACTCCAGAAGGTGAAGCTATTGATTATTCTGATACAGAACGCGAAATAATATCTAAATTATTGCTTGGAAATACTTGGACAGGCGTTGGCTTAATTTCTAGTGCTGAAGCGGCAGAAGTCTATATTATCAACACATTAAGCCAAGATACAGGTTTAGGTGAAATAGAAAAAGGGGCAACGATTAACTTTACAGGTCATTCTTTGGGTGGTCATTTGGCTTATTCTTTGGCGGAAATGGTATATACGTCTTGTGAAGGTCGTTATGAAATTGGCGATATTATGACCTACAACGCGCCAGGACAGAATGCATTATCGTTTGAAATATTGAACTGGATTGGTGTTGATACATCTTCACAAGCAGGATTTATTGGCGGTAAACACATTGCCTTTTATGCAGAACAAGGAGCAAATATTACCGCAGGTTTAGGTCAAGTTGTTGGTACATCTGAACCCGTTTTTATTGAGTCTGACCCCAGTATTTTGGCTCAATTTAGTGTTGATAACCACTCTATCACTAAACTATCTGATACACTTTCTGTTTACAATATTTTTGCAAAATTAGACAAAGATTTCTATTGGGATACTTCTGCAAATAATATTGATAACACATTGCCAGTGTTAAATAAAATACTTGAAAACTCAACTGGTTTAAATTATCAACGTGGCTTGGAAAATATATTAGATAAATTAGACAAACTTTTAGCTCCTGCAAATGCAGATATAACGCCAACCGATGACAAAGAAAGTTTCTATCAAAAAGTTCAAAGACTTACTGAAAAAGCTCTTGAAGTCAAACACAGTTCTTTTACAGAAATTGAAATACTAGACAATATGATAATCTCACACAAGCAGCCTTACAAGACAAAGGCATTGCTTATCGTTATGCCTTAAAAGAATTAAATATTTTC